>NZ_CP049744.1:1832500-2030000 GCF_000760935.2 Rhodococcoides fascians A25f
TGCGGGCGATAAGGTTCGTAGTCGAGAGGGAAACAGCCCAGATCGCCAGCTAAGGTCCCTAAGCGTGTACTAAGTGGAAAAGGATGTGGGGTCGCGAAGACAACCAGGAGGTTGGCTTAGAAGCAGCCACCCTTGAAAGAGTGCGTAATAGCTCACTGGTCAAGTGATCCTGCGCCGACAATGTAGCGGGGCTCAAGTACACCACCGAAGCTGCGGCACTCACACAATAGCCCGCTGAATCCTTGCGAGGGTTCAGCCAGGTGTGTGGGTGGGTAGGGGAGCGTCGTGCAGCCATGGAAGCATCGGAGTGATCCAGGTGTGGAGGCTGCGCGAGTGAGAATGCAGGCATGAGTAGCGAAAGACGAGTGAGAAACTCGTCCGCCGAATGACCAAGGGTTCCTGGGCCAGGTTAATCCGCCCAGGGTGAGTCGGGACCTAAGACGAGGCCGACAGGCGTAGCCGATGGACAACGGGTTGATATTCCCGTACCCGTGTAACCGCGCCCATGGTGAATCAGTGATACTAACCACCCTGAATCCACGTTACCGATCTCTTTCGAGAGTGAGGGGTGTGGTGGATGCGTGGGACCTGATCTGGTAGTAGCCAAGCGATGGGGTGACGCAGGAAGGTAGCTGGGCCAGTCAGTGGTTGTACTGGTGTAAGCCTGTAGGGCGAACGGTAGGCAAATCCGCCGTTCACACAGCCTGAGAGGTGATGCGTAGCCGATTGAGGCGAATTCAGTGATCCTATGCTGCCGAGAAAAGCCTCTAGTGAGTTGTTACACGGCCCGTACCCCAAACCGACACAGGTGGTCAGGTAGAGAATACTAAGGCGATCGAGATAACTATGGTTAAGGAACTCGGCAAAATGCCCCCGTAACTTCGGGAGAAGGGGGGCCCCTGCCGGTGATGGAACTTGCTTCCTGAGCTGGTGTGGGCCGCAGAGACCAGTGAGAAGCGACTGTTTACTAAAAACACAGGTCCGTGCGAAGTCGTAAGACGATGTATACGGACTGACGCCTGCCCGGTGCTGGAAGGTTAAGAGGACCGGTTAGCCAGCAATGGCGAAGCTGAGAATTTAAGCCCCAGTAAACGGCGGTGGTAACTATAACCATCCTAAGGTAGCGAAATTCCTTGTCGGGTAAGTTCCGACCTGCACGAATGGCGTAACGACTTCTCAGCTGTCTCAACCATAGACTCGGCGAAATTGCATTACGAGTAAAGATGCTCGTTACGCGCGGCAGGACGAAAAGACCCCGGGACCTTCACTACAGCTTGGTATTGGTGTTCGGTTCGGTTTGTGTAGGATAGGTGGGAGACTGTGAAGCGGTGACGCCAGTTACTGTGGAGTCGTTGTTGAAATACCACTCTGATCGTATTGGATACCTCAACCTCGGACCATGATCTGGTTCAGGGACAGTGCCTGGTGGGTAGTTTAACTGGGGCGGTTGCCTCCTAAAATGTAACGGAGGCGCCCAAAGGTTCCCTCAGCCTGGTTGGCAATCAGGTGTCGAGTGCAAGTGCACAAGGGAGCTTGACTGTGAGACTGACAAGTCGAGCAGGGACGAAAGTCGGGACTAGTGATCCGGCACCGGCAAGTGGAAGCGGTGTCGCTCAACGGATAAAAGGTACCCCGGGGATAACAGGCTGATCTTCCCCAAGAGTCCATATCGACGGGATGGTTTGGCACCTCGATGTCGGCTCGTCGCATCCTGGGGCTGGAGTAGGTCCCAAGGGTTGGGCTGTTCGCCCATTAAAGCGGCACGCGAGCTGGGTTTAGAACGTCGTGAGACAGTTCGGTCTCTATCCGCCGCGCGCGTAAGAAACTTGAGGAAGGCTGTCCCTAGTACGAGAGGACCGGGACGGACGAACCTCTGGTGTGCCAGTTGTTCCACCAGGAGCACCGCTGGTTGGCTACGTTCGGAAGGGATAACCGCTGAAAGCATCTAAGCGGGAAGCCTGTTCCAAGATGAGGTTTCTCACCCCCTCGAGGGGGTAAGGCCCCCGGCAGACCACCGGGTTGATAGGCCAGAACTGGAAGTACAGCAATGTATGCAGGTGACTGGTACTAATAGGCCGAGGACTTACCACGAAGAAGCTACGCGTCCACTGTGCAATATCTGAAACAACACACGAGTTGTTCAGCAAGCACAATCGAATACAGGTCCACGACGAAACACCACCCCGACAGCACGTGGGGGACGTGTTCTCCGACTGAGACCGCTCGTGACACTGTTTCGCAGAGTTACGGCGGCCATAGCGGAGGGGAAACGCCCGGTCCCATTCCGAACCCGGAAGCTAAGCCCTCCAGCGCCGATGGTACTGCACTCGACAGGGTGTGGGAGAGTAGGACACCGCCGAACACAATTTAACGGAATGCCCCCGACCTCACGGTCGGGGGCATTCCGCATTTCGAAACCATCACCCCCACAACCGAACCCATGCGCGCCGATCGCGACACCGACGACTCTCCAGTCCCCAACAACCCGGGGTGTGCCGTGCTCGGTTGTGTACCGGGACTCGGCTGTGTGGCACAGTCGAAGTCGATGAAACTCGCCGTCGACCAGCACCGTGTCAGCAGAATTCTGCTCGATTTCGATCTGACCATCGAATTCGACGATGGAGCCACCATTTCCTTCAGCGAAGTGGTGATCGATGACCTCACGGTCGACGAAGACAATCAGTTCGAGGGTTTACGAGCCTTCGCGGCCTTGCACGGTCTCGTGTGCGAGGACGTTGACTACGACCGATCGGGCGTGCTGCGAATGGCGTTCGCCGGCGGGCACACAGTGGTGGCTCGTCCCCGCGACGAAGTCGAATCCTGGGAGTATTGCGCCGCAGACGGGTCCACAGTCCTGTGCGGACCGGATGGAGCCGTCGAGTCGTGGCCGGCCCCGGAGCACCCCGGTACGGAAGGGCCGACTGTCGAAGGTCTCCCGTCCATCGGAGCGACTGTGGTTCGGTTGTCGACGGGCGACGAGCCGGCTGTCGAATTCTCGGACGGCACGAAGCTGCTGTTCGACCTTCCGCTCGATTCCGGCTATCTCGTGTTGCGGGAGAGCGTCACGTCGAGCTCGAGCTCCGAAGAAGGCGACGAGGCCCACGGCGATTGGGTAGTCGAGCTGTCCTCGGGACACGTGATCTTCTATCGGCCGCGAACCGCGTAGGGCTTTCCGAACTGGGTTTCGACTCCCGGTGAATACAGCACCGAGTCCGGCGGTCGTGTGCTGACGCCGGGCAGGCCTGCCGCAGCAACGAGTTCGTCGGAGCAGTGGGTCAGTTCGGCATCGACCAGGTTCCAGTGTCGGTGCACGTTCGGTACGTACAGCAGCCGGCCGGCCAGCGAGGTGTGCAACCCCCATCGCGCGGTGAGAAACACGGCCAGTGAGTTCTCGGACATGTCGCGTGTTCCTCGGACGATTCCGAAATCGGTCGTGGCACCGCGATGCGGGGGAGCGAGCCGTCGGCTGCGGTAGCCGATCGTGGTGGTGTCGTCGTCGATGTCGATGGATGCCCAGCGATACGGAATGCGAGCGACGTTGGTGCCCAACACGACTGCCAGTCTGGACGCCTCCAATGATCTGAACACGACGCCGCGTCGACCCTCTGCGTCGACGGAGTAGAGCCGGACGTTGATCTCCCCGAACGTACCGAAATAGGGAACCGGGTGCCGATATCCGAGTCCGGCACCGACCATGTGAAAGCCGATCAGGCCGACCCAGGTCGAACCGTCGAACTCGTCCGGTTCACATCCTTCGGGAAGCAGCGGGGCGACGGCCGAACTCGGGACTTGCCAATGCAAGAAGACCAGCCGTTCCCAGCGCTGATCCATCAGGATCGGACGAGGCAACAGCGGTGGCCGCGGCCAGAGGCGTCGGGCATCGTCTCGATTCATGGGTCGAGCGTATGCGCGCGGAGTCAGGTAGCGGTGAATCGGGCGTGCACGCTCGCAACGATCGTGATGTTCTCGGGTTTGAGCGCGAACCCGGCCGGGGCCGACTTCGCGGCGAACATGCGAGGGGAGGCGTCGGGGCCGCCGTGCTCTGCGGTCCCCGGCAGCAGACCTGGATCGGCTATCGCGACGGCGTGCACGCTCGTTCTCCCCAGGCTCGACGCGTAGGCCTCGGCTTTGGCCACCGCGTCCTGAACGGCGAGTTCACGTACTGCCAGCGTTTGCGAGATCCGGCTCGATTCGGTCAGGTCCCAATCGAAGTGATCGATCGACACACCCTCGAGCGCAGAGGCTGCGTAGACGAAGGCATCGACGAGGTCGAGCTGGCTGAACTGTACTTCCACCGACGCCTCCGCCTGGTAGACGTACGGCAGTTGTTCGCCGTCGTGGTTGAACGGCCGGTTCCGCGAGTGCCGCACCTGATCGACGGACCATCGATCGATGGGGCCGCCGTCGCTGCTGTAGAGCGGCTCGACAAGACGCGTCAGCTCGCGGACGAGTTGTTGGGCCGGCTCGGACGCCGACTCCGCCGTTCGTCCGTCGGTACGGACGGTCAGCGACAGCGTGCACTGCTCGGGCGGATAGGTGGCAGCGCCGTGACCGACGACTGTGATGTCGAGTGCTCCATGGCTCATGGCGTCCAGTGTGGCATTCGCGCATGGATATTCACGGAACCTCAACAGTGCTGGCCGACGCGTCAGGTGGGGAGGACAATCGCGAGCATGCTTCCTGTTCTCGATCTTGCTTCGGCCGAAAAGGATCCATCCGCGTTCGAGCGGGCACTACGCGAGGCCGCCCATCGGTCGGGCTTCTTCTACCTCGTCGGGCACGGGATCGAGACCGAGCGAATGCACGACGTGCTGCGTCTGGCACGGGAGTTCTTTGCTGTGTCGGACGATGTCAAAGACGAGATCAGTCAGCTGAAGAGCCCTCATTTCCGCGGCTATTCGCGGGTGGGTGGAGAGCTGACCAACGGTCGGGTGGATTGGCGGGAGCAGATCGACATCGGACCCGAACGGCCGGCGATCGAGGGTGGAGAAGGCTACTGGAATCTTCAGGGCCCCAATCTGTGGCCCTCGCAGCCAGCAGGATTCCGGGAGACGTTCGAGCAGTGGGAGCGGACGGTCTCGAGCCTCGGCCTCCGTCTCCTCCGGCATTGGGCGCAGTCGCTCGGCGCATCCCGGAACGTGTTCGACCAGGCCTTCGCCACCGCACCAGCAACCCTCATGAAGGTCGTGCGCTACCCGGGCACGCCTGATCACTCGCAGGGCGTCGGCGCACACAAGGATTCCGGAGTGCTGACGCTGCTCCTCGTCGAACCGGATTCGTCCGGACTGCAGGTGGAGACGACTCCCGATACGTGGATCGATGTGCCGCCGTTGGCCGGGGCATTCATCGTCAACATCGGCGAGTTGTTGGAAGTGGCAACCGGTGGTTACCTCCGGGCCACGCGGCACCGGGTGGTCGCGCCTGGGCCCGGCATCGACCGGATATCGGTGCCACACTTCCTGAGCCCGGCGCTCGATGCCGTCGTACCGGTGATCGAGCTGCCTGCCGAATTGGCGCAGCATTCAAGGGGAGTCGAGAACGATCCCGACAACCCCATCTACAGCACCTACGGCGAGAACGCATGGAAGTCCCGCACACGAGCACACCCCGACGTGGCCCAGTTGCACCACGGCATCGTTCCTGCCGGGCAGCGGTCCGCCTACTGACTCCGGGTGCGCCCGTGTCGTGACAATCGATACTTCGCCCATGCCCCGGTGCACCACAGCGCCCACAGGATCAACAATGGCTGGAACAGCAATCGGATTCCTCGTGCAGTGTCGGAGTCGAGGCCGAACGCGTCGGTGTGCGTGACGAACTGTGAAATGTTGCCGGGGAACACCGCGACGAAGAAGGCCGCGACCACCCAGCCGACGAGCGGTGCGCGGGCAGTCCAGAACAGCAGTGCCAGCCCGAGCACGATCTCGACGACCCCCGATGCCAGCACGACGAAGTCGGTGCTCAGTGGCACCCACCCGGGCACCTGGGCGGCGAAAGTGCTGCGCGCCCAGAACAGGTGGCTCAGGCCGGCGAAGACGAGGAACGCCCCGAGTACGACCCGGCCGATGGTGCGAGATATCGATTTCGTCATTGCGCCATGAGACACCACGGGCACACTGGGCACCATGACCGGGAGCACCCCAACCGACCCAGGGCGTCGCCGATGGGTACTGCATGTCGACCTCGACCAGTTCATCGCTGCCGTCGAAGTGCTGCGCAACCCCGATCTGGTGGGCAAAGCAGTGGTGGTCGGCGGTAGGGGAGATCCGACCGAGCGCGGTGTGGTCTCGACGGCGTCGTACGAGGCGAGGGCCAAGGGTGTCGGTTCCGGGATGCCGCTGCGCATTGCCGCGAAGAAGATCCCCGACGCGGTCTTTCTCCCGGTCGACAAACCGGCATACGACGAGGCGTCGGCGATGGTGATGGACACGCTGCGGACGTTGGGTGTCGTAGTCGAGGTGATCGGCTGGGACGAAGCATTTCTCGGTGTCGAGACCGATGACCCGGAGCGCTTCGCCAAGACAGTGCACGACTCGGTGTTCGACGCGACAGGGTTGCATTGCTCGGTCGGCATCGGAGACAACAAGTTACGAGCCAAGATCGCGACCGACTTCGACAAGCCGCAGGGCGTCTACCGGCTGACGCAGGACAACTGGTTCGAGGTGATGGGTGAGCGTGGTACCGACGCGCTGTGGGGGATCGGCAAGAAGATCTCGAAGAGGCTCACCGCACTGGGCATCTCGACCGTTCGTGAATTGGCCGATGCCGACGATGCGGACCTGGCTGCGGCGTTCGGACCGAAGATCGGCCCCTGGCTCGGCACGAAGGGGCGGGGTATCGATCTCGCGCCGGTCACGTCCGAGCCGTGGGTAGCGCGATCACACAGTCGCGAAGTCACATTCCAGACCAACGTCGCCGAGTGGTCCGTGATTCGGCAAGAGGTCGCGGCTCTGACGTCGAAAGTGTTGGCAGACATCGAAGCCGAGAACCGGCCGGCCGTGCGAGCGGCACTGAAGATACGCTACGCACCGTTCGAGACGCATACCGTCAGCGCGCCGATCGTCGGTGCGCCGACCTTCGATCCGGAGATTCTGACCTCGGCTGCAGTGGCCCTCGTCGATCGCCTCGACCACAATCGAGAGGTTCGACTGATCGGCGTGCGGCTGGAAATGACTCCGCCGCAACCTCTCTGACTACTTGCGCCCCGCCGCCCAGCGCAGTCCCCAACCGTACTTCTTGTCCAGGTCGGCCTGGCTGCCCTGGATGTACTCGACCTCACGGGTGACCGTGATTCCGGCAGACGTGTTCTCCAACAGTGCGATCGAGCAGATCCGCGCAGAGTTCTCGGCCGAGTCGAGTCGTACCTCCACCTGCGGTCCGCTGGTGGGGTACAGCGTCACCACTCCGTCGACGGCAGCCCAGTTCGGTGCGCCGTCGTAGATCATTGCGAAGATCAGGATGCGGGCGAACTTCTCGGGGTGGGCGAGATTGATGTGCATGTTCTCGCCGCCGCTGACCGAACCGGAACGGTCGTCGCCGTCGAGAGCGATGAACGGCGCATCCTGCAGTGAACCGAAGCTGTTACCGAGCGCCTGTACGACGCCTTTGGAGCCGTCGCGCAATTCGTAGAGGCACCCGAGGTCGAGATCGACTCCGCCCGAACCGTACGACGCGGCAGCCAGCTTTGCCAGGAAGCCCTTCTTCTTCGGCTGTGCAGCGGGTGCGCCGGTGGACCAGTTCAGGTTGACCCGCATCGAACCCTGCTTCTCGCCGGACTTGGTGAGGCTGATCGTCGGCGACGCCTTGGACAGCGTGACCTTGCTCAGACTGACGGGAGCTCCGGCCTGCGACGCCGAGGATTGCCCGGCCGAGGGCTTGCGGGTGTAGTCGATGGCCATGGTGGTGCCTTCCGAACGGTCGATTCCCGGATCGCGATGTCCGGTTTGGGCGGTCCGTCGAGAATAGCCGCAAACCCGGCGATCGACGCTCGGTGTCGGCCGCACGCCGAACGGTGGATCGAGGCACCTGCGACAGAACTCGGCGCGACGGGTGAGACCTCGAGGGTCACCCGTCGCGCCGACGTCGAGAGACGTGAGGTCCGATCTACGGTCGCGGCACGTTGCGCAGATTCGACTTCGCCATCCGAACGGCCTCGCCGACGCCGCCGTTGAGTACGACCTTGCTCATCGCGAGCGCGAATCCCTTGATCTGCTCTCCGGTGATGGTCGGCGGCACCGACCAGCGCGAGCGGGTCGGTGATCAACTGGACCAGTGCCGGGCCGTCGACCGCGAAAGCCGCCTCGAGTGCGCTGCGGATGTCCTCGGGCTTCTCGACGCGTTGCGCGTGGAGGCCTGCTGCGGCAGCGATGCCGGTGTAGTCGACCTGGGGCACGTCGACGCCGAAGTCGGGCAGGCCATCGACGAGCATCTCGGCCTTGACCATGCCGAGCGTCGAATTGTCGAACAGCACGATCTTGACGGGCAGCTTGTACATCGCGACGGTCAAGAGTTCGGAGAGCAGCATCGAGAAGCCGCCGTCGCCGGAGATCGAGACAACTTGGCGGCCCGGGTTGGCGAACTGCGCTCCGATGGCGTGTGGCAACGCGTTGGCCATGGATCCGTGCAGCATCGACGCGACGAAAGCTCTGCGGCCGGTGGGGTTGATGTAGCGCGCGGTCCACACGTTGCACATGCCGGTGTCCGTGGTGAACACTGCGTCGTCGGCGGCGAGGTCGTCGAGCACCGAGGCGGCGTACTCGGGGTGGATCGGAACGAGCTTCTCGGCGTTGCGGGTGTACGCGCCGACGGTCTTGCCCATCAGGTCGTTGTGCTTGTCCACCCACTTCTCCACGTAGCGGCGGTCTGTCTTGCGAGTGACCAACGGAGCCAATGCATTCAGGGTGGCGCGAACATCACCGTGGATCGGGTACTGCACCGAGGTTCGACGGCCGAGCTTGGTGGGATCGATGTCGATCTGCGCGGTCGTGACGTCCTCGGGGAGGAACTGCTGATACGGAAAGTCGGTGCCGAGCAGGATGAGTAGATCGGCGTCGTGGATCCCGGCATGCGCAGCTCCGTACCCGAGCAGCCCCGTCATGCCGACGTCGTACGGGTTGTCGTACTGGATGAACTCCTTGCCGCGCAACGAATGTCCGACGGGAGCGCCGATGGTGTCGGCAAATGCGACCACCTCGTCATGGGCACCCTTGACGCCGTAACCGGCGAAGATGGCAACCTTCTCGGCGTTGTTGATGGCGTCGGCCAGTGTCTGGATGTCCGCCGCGGGCGGTGTGACGATCGGTGCCGAGGGAATGGCGATGGGGTCCATCGTTCCTGCGGCCGACAGCTCGGCGATATCGCCCGGGAGCGTCAGAACAGACACCCCGCCCCCGGTGACAGCGGCATTGATCGCTGCACGGAACACCCGAGGTGCCTGCTCCGCGGTGGAGACGAACTCGTTGTAGAGCGAGCATTCGCCGAAGAGTCGATCGGGGTGTGTCTCCTGGAAGTAGCCCGAGCCGATCTCACTGCTGGGAATGTGCGATGCGATCGCCAGAACCGGTGCGCCGGAACGGTGTGCGTCGAACAGGCCGTTGATCAGATGCAGGTTGCCCGGGCCGCACGAACCTGCGCATACTGCCAGAGCGCCGGTGGTCTGCGCGTCGGCCGATGCAGCGAACGCCGCGGCCTCCTCGTGTCGTACGTGAATCCAGTCGATACCGCCCTTGGCCGATCCGCCGGTACGACGCACTGCGTCGACCACCGGATTGAGACTGTCGCCGACGATGCCGTAGATGCGTTGTACGCCGGCGTCGACGAGTCCTCGAACGAGCTGATCGGCCACTGTGGTGGGCATGTGAAATTCTCCTCGGATGTAGTGGCGCGTTCGGATCGATGTGCCTCACGTGCGCCAGTTCGACGCCTTCCCTGTGCCGAGGGCGTATCAAACATAGAAGTGCAGAGCGATCGGTCCCGCGCGAGGAAAGCCCAGGTAGAGGCCCGGCGCGATCTCCGTCACGTGGCGATATTCCGGGCCGGCACCCATCGAAGAATGGGGCTGTCCCGACATGCCGTTCGCTGGAGAGGTCGGCAAAAATGAACAGGCTCTGTACAGGTTCACTTTTGCGATGTACGGTACTGACATGACCGAGCCCGCTATGACCCAGCGCACATCGGAGCGTGCGCGGCACAAGCGTCACCAGGTGCTCGCCTCACTCAAGAACACCATCGAGTCCGGCGACATCCCCTCCGGCTCGTTCCTGCCAGGAGAGAACGAACTCGCCCGCGAGTTCTCGGTCAGCCGCGGAACCATTCGTTCTGCGCTCAGTGCGTTGGAAGATCAGAAGCTGATCGAAAAACGCAGCGGCATAGGATCGCTCGTCACCTTCGACGGCCATCAGATCGAGACCGCAGACGGTTGGGCTCGGGCGCTGTCGTCCGCCGGTGTCGAGATGCACACCCGCACTCTCCGCATCGAGCGCATCGTGGACCCAGAACTGGCTGCCGAGGCCGGAACTCCGACTCTGAACTTCGTTGCCGTCGATCGAGTGCGACACGTGGTCGACGGGCGTCCGGTGTCGTTGGAGCGCAGCCGTATTCCGGCACTGGGAACGCTCGCGGACCTGCCCGAGAACGGATTGGCGGGGGACTCACTGACGTCAACCTTGAGG
The DNA here is from genome assembly GCF_000760935.2 of Rhodococcoides fascians A25f. Taxonomy (NCBI): domain Bacteria; kingdom Bacillati; phylum Actinomycetota; class Actinomycetes; order Mycobacteriales; family Nocardiaceae; genus Rhodococcoides; species Rhodococcoides fascians. The sequence goes on from NZ_CP049744.1 coordinate 1,843,168, forward strand.
TCCGCGGGGCTCGTGGCGGCCAGTGGCGAGCAATGGGTGTCGGTGGTTCCGGTGGACTCGGCCGACGCGGCAGTTCTCGAAGTGCCGGTAGGCACTCCCTACCTGCACAGCATCCGGGTCAGTCGGGACGCATCGGGTCGATTCGTCGAAAAAGTCGTCAGTCTCCTTGCACCCGAGCGCTTTCGGCTCCATCTCACCTTCAACTCCTGATCTATCTCACCGCCTCACCGGCAAGGACTGTGTACATGTCTACTTCGCGTGACCGCGCCCTCGGGGCCTTCTACGGACTGGCACTGGGCGATGCCCTGGGAATGCCGACGCAATCGATGCGCCGGGAGGACATCGTCGAGGATTACGGACAGTTGCGCGGATTCGTTGCCGCCGGTCCGCGTCAGCTCATCGCGCACGGTATGTCGGCAGGCTCGATCACCGACGATACCGAGCAGGCGATCATGTTGGCGCAGTTGATCGTCGACGGTGACGGTGTGGTCGATCCCTCGGCTTTCGCCCGCGCCTTGATCGCGTGGGAGTCCGAGATGTCCGCGCGCGGATCGCTGGATCTGCTGGGACCGTCCACCAAGCGAGCCGTGGAACGGATACTCGACGGCTCCGATCCGAACGAGGCGGGCAAGTTCGGCAGCACCAACGGTGCGGCCATGCGAATCACACCCGCGGCAATTGCGGCATCGTTGGACGGCGGTATCGTGCCGTTCGTCGACGCGATCTACAGTTGCAGCTTCGTCACCCACAACACCTCTCTCGGAATAGCTTCCGCCGCAGCGGTTGCCGGTGCCATCAGTGCCGGGATCGCAGGTGCCGAGTTGCACGAGGCGGTCGACATCGGTGTCGCCGCCGCCACCGAGGGGGCCACCCGTGGATATTGGGTCGCCGGCGGAAACATCGCAGCCCGTATTCGTTGGGCAGTCGAGCTGGTCGGCAAGTCCGCCGACAGGCACATCACGGACACAGTGGCAGACGTCATCGGCACGTCCGTCGCGTCACAGGAATCAGTGGTAGCGGCCTTCGCATTGGCCGTTGCGTACGACGACCCATGGGACGTCGTACTGGCAGCCGCCACCATCGGCGGCGACACCGACACCATCGCAGCGATAGCAGGTGCTGTCCGCGGTGCCGTCGGTGGCCTGGCAGCGTGGCCCGGCGAAGCGATACGAACGGTAACCGACGTGAACAAGCTCGATCTGGAGCCCATCGTCGATCGACTGCTCGCTCTCCGTAACACGAACTGACACAGTTCGACTCACCCTTGGAGCACAACCATGACCTCATCCGCTTCCACGTCTGCATCGGACACGACAGTCGACGTATTGTCGCTGGAAACTAGGGGGATCGAGCCCGTTCCGGACGACGAGCGCAACGGTAACCCGCTGCAGTTGTTCTGGGTGTGGTTCGCCGCGAACATCTCCATCCTCGGTCTACCGCTCGGGGCAACCCTGGTGGTCTTCACCGGTCTGAACATCTGGCAAGCATTGATTGTGGCGCTGGTGGGCGCGGCGGGTTCGTTCGCCATCGTCGGAATCGTGTCGATTGCCGGTAAACGTGGCGGGGCACCCAGTCTCACGTTGTCGCGGGCAACCTTCGGGGTGCGCGGAAACATCGGCCCCACACTGGTCTCACTGATGTCGCGACTCGGCTGGGAAACCGTCAACACCACGACCGCGGCATTTGTACTGCTGTCGATCTTCACACTGATCTTCGGTGGATCCGGCGTCGCGAAAGATCATGCCGTCGTCACGATCGTGTCCATCGTCGTCTTCATCGTGCTGACACTGGTGGTCAGCGGTCTGGGGCATGCGGCGATCCTCGTCATTCAACGCTGGTCGACGTGGATCTTCGGTGCGCTGAACATCTTCGTCGCGATCTTCCTGATCGCCACCGTCGACTGGACTGCAGTGACCAGTACTCCGGCCGGATCCATCAGCGCGATGGTCATCGGGGTCGGAACCATCGCTGCCGGAACAGGTATCGGTTGGGCGAATGCCGGAGCCGACATGTCGCGGTACCAGCGAAAGAGTGTGGGAGCCGGCTCGTTGGTGCTCTCCAGCGCGGCCGGAGCCGGAATTCCTCTCGTTCTGCTGATCGGACTCGGCGCGCTGCTGTCGGCAGGCGACAACAGCCTTGCGTCCGCATCGGATCCGGTTGCGGCAATCCGAGAAATTCTGCCGGCTTGGATGGCCGTTCCGTATCTGATCACCGCATTCGGCGGATTGCTGTTGTCCAACCATCTTTCGGTGTATTCGGCCAGTCTCACGACGTTGACCCTCGGTTTTCGGATCAAGCGGGTCTATGCGGTCGGAGTCGACGTGTTCGTCACGTTCGTCGGCGCCATCTACTTCATGCTTATCTCCGACGGTTTCTACGGCCCGTTCATCACGTTCATCTCGGTTCTGGCAGTTCCGCTCACAGCGTGGCTCGGAGTGTTCATGTCCGACATGATCAAACGAAAGACGTACGACGCGGCATCGATCATGAACGTGGGCAACACCAGTCGCTACTGGTACACCGGAGGAGTCAACTGGTACGCCTTCGCGAGCTGGGCGGCGGGAATCGTGGTGGGCTTTCTGTTCACTGCGATCACGGTGGACGGCGACGTGATCTACACCGGACCGCTGTCCGGCAGCTGGATCGGTGACAACGGACTCGGCTGGGTGGCATCGTTCGTGATCGCCGCCGGGCTCTATCTCGTCACCGGTGGAGCGCGGCGAACCGAGACGGTTTCTCGGTGACTCCACGATTGATCCACACCGGTCAGGTGATCGTCGACGTGGTGATGGCCGTACCCGAAGTGCCGGTTCCGGGAGGTGACGTCGTGGCGACGTCACTGAACGAGACCGCGGGCGGTGGACTCAATGTGATGGTCGCTGCGATTCGTGACGACCTGCCGGTGATCTTCGCCGGCAGATACGGGTCCGGCCACTACGGTTCGATCGTCCGTGAAGCTCTGTCTTCCAGCGGTGCTCTTGTCGTCAACGCTGTTCCTGCTGAGCAGGACTCGGGATTCTGCATCGCCCTCGTCGATGCGAACACCGAGCGCACGTTCGTGACCTACCCTGGGGCCGAGGCGGAACTGAGCATCGGGGACCTCGAGGCGGCAGGGGTACGGAGTGCGGACTCGGTGTACATCACCGGCTACGGGTTGGCGCACGAGAGCAACGCCGCGGCACTGACCGCGTGGCTACCGACGCTACCCGCGGACGTCACGGTGCTGTTCGATCCGTCCCCGTTGATCGCCACGCTGAACCGCGACGTGGTGGACGCCGTTCTCGCCCGTGCCGACATCGTGAGCGTGAATCTACGCGAGGGCATGCTCATGACGGATGAGGTCGATATCGACTCCATCGCAGCCGAATTGGTGACGAGGGTGCGGCCCGATGCGGCGGTGGTAGTCCGTACCGGTCCGGACGGTTGTCGAATCGCGGGCGGTGGACGAACGTCGCAATCGGTTCCGGGGTTCGAGGTGCAGGCGGTGGACTCGAACGGTGCGGGCGATGCTCACGCCGGGGTGTTGTTGGCGGGACTCTCCCGTGGACTCGGTCTGTACGACGCGGCGCTGCGGGCCAATGCTGCTGCAGCACTTGCGGTCACCGAGCGAGGACCGGCGACGGCTCCGCTTCGATCACGTACCGACGGGTTGGTCGGAGAGTGAGGGGGCCCTCCGTCCCGGAACCGTCGAGTCACGCACGACGAGTGTCGGTGTCAACGCCATCGAGGACGCCGGAAGTCCGTGGGTGACCGCCAGCAGCATTTCTGCTGCGCGCGTGCCGATTTCGCGGTGGGGGCTGTGAATCGTCGTCAGCGGAACGGTCAACTCGCTGCAGATCGAGATGTCGTTGTAGCCGACGACGGCTACGTCGCGTCCTGGCTGCAGCCCCGACTCACGCAGCACGCCGAGCACTCCGATGGCGCTGAAATCGTTGGTCGCGAAGATGGCCGTCGGCGGAGTCGGCAGCGCCAGAAGTGCGCTGGCCCCGCGTCTTCCGGCGTCGGGATCGAACCCCTCTTCCCGAACGTACTCGTCCGGGACGTCGATGCCGGCGTCGTGCAGAGCGGCGCGGCAGCCTTCGAGCCGGTCGATTCCGGTGCTGGCCCAGGCCGGACCCGACACGATGCCCACGCGAGTGTGGCCGAGTCGGGCGAGGTGTTCGCCGGCCAGGTAGCCGCCGCGATGGTCGTCGCACGTCACCGAGGCCATCCCGGGGTATCGACGGCTGACGAGGACGAATTTGATGCCCCGACGATGGAGGTTCTCGAGATTCTCACTGTCGAGGCGGGCGTCGCCGAAGATCAGTCCGTCGACGTTGCGGCCGACGAGAAGGTCGATCCGTCGTCGCTGCTGGACCGGATCGTCGTGGGTGTTCGCGACGAACGTCTCGTAGCCCGCGCGGTTGGCCGTTTCCTCGATCGCGTCGTACATCGCGGAGAGCACCACATCGGTCAGTCGTGGCACCAGGACGCCGAAGGCGGTGGATTTCTTCGTGGTCAGACTCGCCGCGTTGGGATTGGGCACGTAGTCCATCTCGCGGGCCAGCTCGAACAGTCGCAGATCTCCGGCACTGGCGCCGGCCGGGTCGAGCGCGACGCGGCGCAGCGCTCGGGAAACGGTCGAGACATGCACTCCCGCAGCAGCCGCGACCGTTTTGAGCGTGACGCTCCCCGAACTGGTGCTGTCCACTTGCGGTTCCCCTCGATCATCCGTCGGACCTGCCCCGACCCCTGCTGGCCCCTAAGCTAGCACCGTGCGCAATCGTTTGCGCAATAAGTTGCCCCCGAGGAACGGACTTCTGATGACAGGTTTGGGTGGTCTCAATCCATCGCCGACGTCTCTCACTCTCGGCCTGGTGCAGCAGCAGGTTCCGCTGATCACCAGCATGGCCGATGTGGACGAGACGACCGATCGCGTGTGCAGGCAACTGCGTGAGGCGAAGGCCGGGTTCGCCGCACTCGACCTCGTTGTGTTCCCGGAGTATTCGTTGCACGGTCTGCGGAAGTCCTCGTGGGCGTCCGACGAGGTGATGTGCGACATGGACGGTCCGCAGGTGGAGCGATTGCGTGCGGCGTGCCGCGAGTCGAAGGTCTGGGGGTGCTTCAGCATCATGGAACGCAACCCCGGCGGAGCGCCGTTCAACTCCGGAATCGTCGTCGACGATCAGGGGGAGATAGCCCTGTACGTTCGCAAACTTCATCCCTGGACGCCCAAGGAGCCCTGGGAGCCCGGCGACATCGGCCTACCGGTCTGCACGGGGCCGAAGGGTTCGGTGCTGTCGCTGTTGATCTGTCATGACGGGATGTTCCCGGAGATGGCGCGGGAGGCGAGCTACCGCGGTGCCAATGTGCTGCTGCGCACGGCCGGATACAAGTTCCCGCTTCGGCAGTCTTGGCGTATCACCAACGAGGCCAATGCATTCCACAACCTGGCGTTCACGGCCTCGGTCTGTTTGGCCGGGGAGGACGGCAACGGTATCCCGTCCATGGGTGAGGCGATGGTGTGCGACTTCGAGGGCACGATCGTCGAGCGCGGCGACTCCACCCCCGACCGGGTGGTGACGGTGTCGATCGAACCGGCCCGCGCCGATGCTGCCCGGCGCGAGTGGGGCGTGGAGAACAACATCTATCAATTGGGGCATCGTGGGTACACCGCGCTCGACGGCGGGGCGCGCGATTGCCCGTACACCTACGTCCGCGATCTCGCCGACGGAACCTACCGAGTTCCGTGGGAGGACGAGGTTCGCATCGTCGACGGGACGTCGGAGGGGTACGGACCTCCGCGTCGAGACGGCAGTCCGATCGATACGGCCAGGGCCGGTCTGCGCGGCGAGTAAGGCGGAGGTTACGCGATCGGTGCCCGTGTAACGGTGCCATTAATTGGTCTTCGATTTGTTGGCCAATGCTCGACATCGAGCGTGAAACCCCCCTATCGTCAGGGCTACGCAATCGGTTGCACGACCGGTTGCACAGCAAGCGAAAGAAGGCTCGTTTCGATGACTTCCCAGGTAGGCGACTCTCTGGAGCTCACGGACCGCACCCGCCACGACATCGATTCGATGTCGTCGGGGGATGTGTACAAACTCTTGTCCTGTGCGGTGCAGCCACGCCCGATCGCCTGGATCTCCACAGTGTCCGGCACCGGTGTTCGCAACCTGGCACCGTTCAGCTTCTTCAACGTCGCGTCACGGAACCCGGCCACCCTGATGATCTCCATCGGTGAGCGCATCGGCTTTCCGGGCGAATTCAAGGACACGTTGGTCAATATCCGCGACACCGGCGAATTCGTCGTCAACATCCCGTCGGCGGAGACTGTGAACGCCGTGACCGCAAGTTTCGCGACAGTGGACGCGGACGTCGACGAGTTCGAGCTCTCGCACATGACGGCCGTTCCATCGGTGTCTGTCTCGGCCCCGTCGGTGCTCGAATCCCTGGTCTCTCTCGAATGCCGGACGCTCCAGGAAATCGCACTCGGTTCCGACACTCTCGTGCTCGGGACCGTCACGACGGTGACCAGCAGACCGGGGTTGCTCACCGACGATCTGCACGTCGACACGCTCGAACACCGATTCCTCGGCAGGTTGGCCGGCCCGTTCTACACAACCGACATGAATCGAGTGGCGCAATGACCACCTCGGCGCATCTGCGCGGCGTCGACGCTCGGCCGGTGGTCGATACGTTCGATATCGCTGTGGTGCAGACCAGTTCGCGAACCGGTGCCTGGCAGCAGAATATCGACGCGGTGAGCTCGGAAGTCCGTGTTCTCGCCGCCGGTGGCTCCAAGGTGATCGTGCTGCCCGAACTGTTCGCCAGCGGTTACGATCTCGGCAGCATCGACGCGATGGCCGAGTCGGTGCCCGGCCGCACATCGATCGCGCTCGGAGAACTCGCCGCCGAGACCGATACGGTTCTGGTGACGGCAATGGTGTTCCGCGATTCCGAGGGAGTCGTCTTCGACAGCTCACTCGTCGTGGGTCCGGACGGTCTGCTTGCCCTGGGACACAAGCGGTTTCTGTGGGACCGTGAGAACGCGGTGTTCACCCCGGGTGCGCAGAGCGGTCTGCTGGTCGACACCCCGTTCGGATCAATCGGCGTCGTGATCTGTTACGAGGCAGGGTTTCCCGAGACCGTCCGCGATCTGGTGCAGCGAGGAGCCGATATCATCGCCGTGCCGTCGGCCTTCGGTCACGTCCGCCTGCACGTGTGGAAGCTGCTCACGCGATCCCGCGCACTCGAGAACGGTGTTGTCGTGGCCGCAGCGGGGCTCACCGGGCAGACCGGCGACGGACCGCGGTTCGCCGGACACAGCGTCATTGTCGGGCCGCAGGGCCGCACCATCGTCGAGATGGCCGAGACCGTCGGATCGGTCTCGGCGACGGTCTCCAGACGCGAACTGCAAGACGCACGCGACGAAGTGCCCTATCTGAAAGATCTTGCCCGACTGGGCGGTATCACCGAGACACGAACGACCGAGAACGATCACGAGAGGAACCGAGATGTTCGATCTGCGATCAGCTGATCTGTTGCGCGCCTTCACCCGTCAGCTCGAGCTGTGCAAAGTTCAGCCCGGAGAACAGGTGGTGATTCTCGCGGAACCGTCGAGCCGTGGTGACTACATCTCGGCTGCTTTCGGAGCGGCCCAGAGCCTGGGCGCACAGGTACTCGCGGCCACCGTCCCGGGCGGCAGCCCCGCACCGATGCCCAGCACGCACACCGGTGCAGGCCCCGGGCTTGTCTCGGTCATGAACAGTTCGGTGGCTCAGGACATGCTCAAGGGTGCGGACCTGGTGGTAGACCTCACCAGTGAGGGCTTCATCCATGCGCCCATTCAGCAGGAAATTCTGGCCGCCGGCACGCGCATCATCTTCGTCTGCGACGCCCCGGACGTGTTGATCCGGAACATGCCGCAGGACGGCGACAAAGAACGGGTCCAGGCGGGGGTCGATCTGATCCGCAGCGGCTCGACCATGCGCATCACCAACGACGCTGGCACCGATCTGACCGTGCAGCTGAGCAATTCGCAGCCCGAGTTCCAGGTGGGCTTCGCCGACGACAAGGGCCGCTGGGATCACTGGCCGTCCACCATGGTGTTGTGTTGGCCGGAGATCTCGAATGGAAAGATCGTGCTCTCCGAGGGCGATATCTTGTTGCCGTTCAAGGAATACGTCCGGGACGAGACGACTCTGACGGTCACCAACGGCCACATCGACGAGGTGACCGGCGGGGGTGAAGCTGCATTGCTCAACATGTTCTTCGCGGACTCCAACGACAAGTGGGCGCGCTACCTGTCTCACATGGGCTGGGGACTGATGAAGACCGGCGACTGGTTCGCTGCGGCGATGTACGGCAAGGACGACATCATGGGCATGGACGCCCGAGCGTTCGCCGGCAGCTTCCTGTGGTCCACCGGCCCGCATCCCGTACTCGGCCGAGATTCCTACGCGCACCTCGACATCGGAATGCGCGCCTGCACCGTATCCATCGACGGCATCGATGTCGTCACCGAAGGTCGATTGGTGGAGAGCTGACATGGCACCGATCGAAGTGGTGATCGCGGGCGGCGGTTTGGGTGGGCTGACCGCGGCGCTCTCTTTGCGGCACAGGGGCATCCAGGTGACGGTGCTCGAAGCCGCTGCCGAGCTCGGCGAGGTCGGAGCAGGCATCCAGACCGCACCGAACGCCAGCCGCATTCTCATCGCTCTCGGGATGCGTGACAAGCTGGAAGCGATCAAGACCGAGCCGATGGACCAGGTGCGCAGGCGGTGGGAGAACGGCAAGGTCATTGCGCTCACCGCCCTCGGCGAGTACTGCAAGAAGACGTTCAATGCGCCGTATTGGCATTACCATCGCGCGGACCTGCATTCGGCCATTCATGCGCAGTGCCTGGACCCCGACGGCCCGGGCCCGATGGTGGTGTTCGAGACCGACGCGAAGGTCGTCGAGGTCGATCGAACGAATCCGACGCGGCCCGTCGCGGTCACCGGAACCGGAAGACGCTACGAGTCGGACCTGCTCATCGGAGCCGACGGTATTCGTTCGACCGTGCGCGATCTGATCGGTCTACCCGATACTCTCGTGTTCTCCGGTGAAATGGCCTATCGCGCTTTGATTCCGGGTGATCGCATCGTCAAGGACCCGGCCACCCGCTGGCTCGTCGACCGATACCAGAGCACCATCTGGTACGGACCCGACCGACACCTGGTGCACTACATGATCCGTAACGGTGAGTACCTCAATGTCGTTGCGCTGGCCCCGTGTACCGACGAGGTCCGCGACGGCGGACCGCGGCTCGTCGGGCCCGAGGAACTGATGGGGACGTTCCCGGACTGGGACGACCGCGCCCACGCGATGCTCTCGAAGGCCGACGAGAACGTGCTGTGCCAGGCGCTCTACTACCGCAGACCCGATCCTCGCTGGACCGACGGCCGCGTCGCCTTGCTGGGCGACGCGTGCCATGCCATGCTGCCGTACCAGGCGCAGGGCGCGTCGCAGGCGATGGAAGATGCGGCCGTGCTCGCCGAGGAACTCGCGAAGGTCACCTCGAGCGGAATCGACGACGCGTTGGCACGCTACGTCTTTCGCCGAGCCCGGCACGCGCGGATGGTGCAGGACGCGAGCCTGCAGAACAAGACTTTCTACCACATACCCGATGGACCCGAGCAGCAGAAGCGGGACGCGACACTGGCGTCGTTCGATGGGGAGTCCGACATCTCGTACGACTGGCTGTGGAGCGGTACTCCGCTCGACGACAGCGACGACGAGAAATTCCATTACTCGTTCGTCCGATGACGACCTCGGACCACAACACCGCGCCGGAGGCTGCGATGAAGACTGGTGATCAGGTAGTACAGGAGCTCCCCTGGAAATGGGGTGTGCAGGGCAAGATCTTCATCATCGGCGGGCTGGGCTACATGTTCGACGCCTGGGACGTAGCGCTGAACGGATTCTTGACGCCCCTGCTCGGCAGCTACTGGGACCTCTCCCAGGCCGAGCGCGGGCTCGTCGCCACCGGCAACCTGATCGGCATGGCCGTCGGCGCCGTCGTGTGGGGAACGATCGCCGACCGAGTCGGGCGTAAGCGCGCATTCTCGTTGACGCTGTTGATCTTTGCGCTGTTCTCGGTCCTCGGCGCTTTCGCGCCGAGCTTCGAGATCTTCATCATCCTGCGGTTCCTGGCCGGGTTCGGCCTCGGCGGCTGCATCCCCGTGGACTACGCGCTGGTCAGCGAATTCTCACCCCGCCGAATTCGCGGCAAAATTCTGTCCGCGATGGACGTCTGGTGGCCCATCGGTGCCACCATCTGCGGCGTCGTCGCCACGCTTCTCGTCCCCATCGACGGAGACGTTCGTTGGCGCTACATGCTGCTGTTCATGGTTCTGCCTGCGCTGCTGCTGTTCTGGGTTCGACGCGGCATCCCCGAGTCGCCGATCTACCTCGCCAAGGTCGGCCGAGAAGTCGAGGCCCGCGCCGTCATCGACGACATGGTGACGCGCACCGGATCCGAGGCCGTCGAGTACGTCATCGTCGCCGATACCGCGCCGAAGGGGCCGGGCGGAATGAAAGCGGCTCTGACACAGCTGAAATCGGTCTGGCGCTACAGCCCACGCATTACCGCCGCAGCGTGGATGCTGTTCGTGTCGATCATGCTGCTGTACTACGCGGCGCTCAGTTGGATGCCGTCCATCCTGCGGGCCGAGGGCTACGGCGAGTTCGCAGCCTTCGCCGGTACGACGCTCATGACCGGAGTAGGCATCGTCGGTGTGCTCACCTCGGCGTTCATAGTCGAGATATTCGGTCGCAAGTGGGTCATCGGGTTGTCGGGTCCTATCGCCGGTAGTGCGCTGGTCTTGTTCGCTGTCATGCTCGACATCCAGTCTGCAGCTCTGATCTGGCTGGGCATCTTCGGATTCGTCATCCAGCTGACCATCCCGGTGCTGTACTGCTACGTCTCCGAGTTGTACCCCACCAATATTCGCGCCTCGGGATTCGGCTACGCATCCTCGGTCAGTCGGGTGGCCACCGGATTCGCTCCTCTCCTGTTCGGTTCGGTCATGTGGCCGATCCTCGGTCTGCCGTTGACATTCGGCATCGTCACAGCGTTCGTGCTGTTCGCGGTTATCTGGATGGCGTACTTCGCACCGGAGACCAAGGGGCGCGAACTCGACACCCTCGTCGACGAACCCGCCGAGGTAGTCGCAGGCGAGGCTCGGGTCTGATGAAGCCCGCGCAGTTCGACTACCACCGGGCACGCGATGTCTCGGGTGCAGTGCGGCTGCTGGCCGAGCTGGGCGAGGACGCGAAGATCATCGCCGGAGGCCAGTCCCTGGTCGCCATGATGAACTTCCGCCTCGCCCGGCCCGGACATCTGGTCGACGTGGGTGGGTTGAACACTTTGCGTTACATCCGCCGAGAATCCGACGGCCTCCACATCGGAGCGCTCACCACCCACCACGACGTCGAATCCGGAGACGTGGGAACGGACTTCGCTGTTCTTCGCCAGGCCATGCGGTGGGTGGGGCACTACCCGATCCGTACGCGCGGAACTGTCGGAGGCAGCATCGCTCATGCGGACGCCACCGCGGAATGGTGCTTGCTCGCCATCCTGCTCGACGCCCGCATCGTCGTCGAGAGCGTGCGGGGGCGGCGAACCGTCGAGGCAGACTCGTTCTTCTTCGGGTACTACTCCACCGATCTCGCGTTCGACGAGATGATCGTCGAGATCGTGTTCCCGCACCCGGCACCACACGCTGCGGTGACCGAGTATGCCGAGCGACAGGGTGATTTCGCGATCGTGGGCGCGGCCGTATCCCTCGATCTCGACGGTGTGGCCGTGGTGGGTGGACGCGTCGCTCTCGCGGGAGTGGGCGCGACTCCCGTTCGATCGTCCGCAGGTGAGGCCGTTCTGGCCGCCGGTGGAACGTTCGGCGACTGTGCGGATGCCGCAGCCGAGGAACTGGAATTGGAGGACGAGGGCATGGTCACTGCCGAATATCGGCGCACCCTGGTGCGCACATTGGTGGCCGAAGCCTGCAGCGACGCACTGGTATCGCAGGGGGTGCCCACATGAGCGTCGATCAGGTTCTCACGCCCAAGTTCGTCGGCACCTCGGTCGCACGCCGCGAGGACCCTCGATTGCTCACCGGCCGAGGCAGATTCGTCGATGACATCGCGATGCCGGGCATGCTGCACGCCCAGTTCGTGCGCAGCACCGTGGCGGCCGGACACATCACCGGTCTCGATGTCGGTGATGTCGCAGGGGTCGAGGGAGTACACCGCGTCTTCACTGCGGCGGACTTGGACCTGCGGCCGATTCGCGCCGAATTATCCCGTCCGCTCAGCGAATTCGTGCCCACCGACATGCCCGTCCTGGCGCACGACGTCGTACGTTACGTCGGTGAGCCGTTGGCCATCGTCGTCGCCGCCGATGCGTACAGCGTCGAGGACGGACTCGAAGCGGCACGAGTGTCGTACCGGACCGTCACCGCAGTCACCTCCGCAGATCAGGCCATATCCGAGGGCGTGCCCCTGGTGCACGATTCGGTGCCGAACAACACCGTCGTGGACGTGCAGATGTTCGCCACCGAGGGCATCGACGAGATCTTTCACGACGCACACACCGTGGTGTCCGTGCAGTCCAGAACGGGGCGTCAGAACGCACTGCCGCTCGAGACCCGCGGATGCATTGCCTACTGGGACGACCGCGACGAACAGTTGATCATCTATATCTGCACGCAGGTCCCGCACCAGGTTCGGACAGTCACCGCGCAGTGCCTCGGTCTCGACGAACGCCAGGTTCGGGTCGTCGTGCCCGACATGGGCGGCGGGTTCGGGCAGAAGTGCGTCGTCGGCCGCGAGGAGATCGCCGTCGCGGCAGCTGCATTGAAGCTCCGTCGCCCGGTCAAGTGGATCGAGGATCGCAAGGACGCACTGACGGCGTCCTTCCTGGCACGCGAGCAGCAGTACGACGTGCGGGCCGCGTTCGATTCCGAGGGGCACATTCTCGGCCTCGACGCCGACGTCGTGTGCGACATGGGTGCGTACTCGTGCTACCCCTTCACCGCGGGCATCGAGCCGCTCATGGCCTCCGCCGAAATGCCGGGGGTGTATCAGGTTCCGGCCTATCGGGTGCGGGGTCGTTCCGTGTTCAGCAACAAGGCACCGACGGCGCCGTACCGCGGAGTGTCACGCCCGCAGTACGTGATGGTGATGGAGCGGCTGTTCGAGCGAGCGGCTCGCGAACTGCAGCTCGATGCAGTGGAGATCAGGCGGCGCAACGTGATCACCGCGTTCCCGTACACCGGTGTCAACAACATCACCTACGACCCGGGCTCGTACCTCGAGGCCCTGAACCTGTGCGAGCAGACGCTGCGGGACGGCGGTTGGTACGACCTTCAGGAGCGGGCGACCGCCGACGGCCGACACATCGGCATCGGCTACTCGTGCTTCAGCGAGCGAACCGGATACGGCAGCAGTGCATTCGCGGCCCGCAAGATGAACGTGGTCCCCGGATTCGACATCTCGGAGGTCAGGATGGACACCTCCGGCACCGTCGTCGTGACCACCGGAACGATGAGCCACGGGCAGAGCCACGAGACCACCATGGCGCAGATCGTGGCCGACCGACTGGGAATCACGGTCGATCAGGTCAAGATCGTGCAGGGCGACACCGACCGGATCACGTACGGCTTCGGATCGTTCGCCTCTCGCTCGATCACCATCGGCGGCAGTGCGGTGGCGCTGGCGTCGACCAAATTGGGAGACAAGCTGTGCGAGATCGCCGCGCACCTGCTGGAGACTCGCGACGACAACGTCGAGCTGGCCTCGGGGCGGGTGCGTCAGCGTGACGACCACTCGAAGTACGTCACCTACCGGGATATCGCCGACGTCGCGTATCTGAAGGCACAGTTGCTGCCCAAGGGGGTCGAGCCGGGGTTGTCCGCGACGGCGAGTTTCGACGTGTTCAACGACGGCACGTTCTCCAACGCCACCCACGGCGTCGTCGTCGAATTGCACGAGGGCACCGGGCAAGTGGAGATCCTGAAGTACGTCTGTGTCGAGGACTGCGGGGTCGCGATCAATCCGAAGATCGTCGAGGGCCAGTGCCGCGGCGGGATCGCGCAGGGGATCGCCGGCGCGTTGTTCGAGCAGGTGTCGTACGACGAGAATGGAAACCCGCTGTGCGCCAGCTTCATCGACTACAAGGTGCCGACGGCGTGCGAGATTCCCGACATCGAGATCCATCACCTCGAAACTCCCTGCCTGTTCACCGAATCCGGAGCCAAAGGGGCAGGTGAGGGTGGAACGATCGGCGCACCGGCCGCGGTGCTCAATGCCGTCAACGACGGATTGCGTTCCACCGGAGTCGAACTGAACGACACACCGATCACTCCCGTCGCAGTACAGGCGGCACTGGCGAAGGGAAGGCCATGAGCAACAAGCAACTGATCGAACTGACCGTCAACGGTATCGAGCACGAAGTGATCAGCGAGCCACGCCGCACCCTGGTCGACGTGCTACGGCACGACCTGCAGCTGACCGGAACCCATGTGGGGTGCGAGCACGGCGTGTGCGGTGCCTGCACCGTTCTGATCGACGGCAAACCGGCTCGCGCCTGCCTGACCTTCGCGGCGCAGGTCGAGAGCTCCGACATCCGGACCGTCGAATCACTCGGCCGGGACGGCGAATTGAGTGACCTACAGCAGGCATTCGCAGACCACCACGGCCTGCAGTGCGGATTCTGCACGCCTGGATTTCTGATGCTGGCCGAGGGCTATCTCGCCGAGCATCCGGACGCCACCAAGGAGGAGATCCGCGAGGTGGTCGCCTCGAACTACTGCCGTTGCACCGGATACCAGACCATCGTCGAGGCCATCGACTCGTGCGCCGAACAGCGCCGCTGCGTCGGCTGTGTGAACGGAGTTTCCCAGTGATACTGACCAATACCCTCGAGATCGACGCATCGGCCGATGACGTCTTTCGGCTGATCAACGACGTCGAGAAGGTGGCGACCTGTGTACCGGGTGCCGCCATCACCGGCAAAGACGGTGAGACATTTCTCGGCGGGGTCAAAGTGAAGGTCGGGCCGATCAGCGCCTCGTACGCGGGCACCATTCGGTTCCTCGAGGTCGACGCCGAGACCCGCACGCTCTCACTCGAAGCCAAGGGCGCGGACTCGCACGGAAACGGCGATGCCGAGGCTCAGGTGGATCTGTCGGTCGAGGCGATCGGCGACCGCTCGCGGTTGACGTTGAACACCGATCTGGTCATCAGCGGAAAGATCGTCTCGTTCGGCAAGGGCGCGATCGTCGCGGTCTCGAACAAGGTGCTGCAGCAGTTCGCCGTCAATCTCGGTGCGCTGCTCAGTGGTTCGGCTACGGCCGATCCAACCACGCCGGCAGCGGTGAGGGCTGCTGTTGCGAGCCCGATCGGCGGTGAGTTGAACGCGATGAGCCTGCTGCCCGAACCGGTGCGCAAGTACGCACCGATCGCGGGCATCTTCCTCGCCGGAATGGTCGAGGGCTGGCTGGTGTCCAGGGCCTTCGGGCGACGGTAGCTCAGCTGCGCACCGCGCTCGAGATTCTGTCGACGACCATCGCAACGGCACTCGGAACCGGCTCGATGACGTCCACGTCGGTGCGCAGCGCCAGCCGCCGAGCCGAATCGCTCAACGGTCCGCCGCCGATGACGACGGCGCTGGCTCCGGCGGCCGCTGCTGCATCGACCGCTGTTCCCAGTTCGACAACGCTCGATGCGAGGTCCTCGGCCAGGACCAACGGCGATGACGCAGTGAGGAACACACCCGCGAAATCGCCGTCGGGCACGGTGGCACGAGTCAGTGCATCGAGTGGGGCGGCGAGATCGGCTGTGGTGGTGGCGATCGCGAAGCGGCGACCGCCTCGTGCGGCGTGCAGGATTCCTGCCTCGCCGATCCCGATGACCGGAATGTCGACGAGGGTTCGGAGTTCGGCCGCACCGGGATCACCGAACGCGCCGACGATCACGGCGGCCGGGTCATGGTGCTCGATCGCGTCGAGGGCCGCTGCTACGACATCCGCTTCGGCAGCACGCAGCTGTTCGGTGCCGGTGATCATCGCCGGTCCGGTACCCGCGGTGACCCCGATGACGGTGAATTCTGTGTCGTAGAGCCAACGCCGCGCGACGTCGACGAGCAGCTGCGTCGTTGCAGTGTTCGAGTTGGGGTTGATCAAGAGAATCTTCACGGTTCAGCCATCTTCCGGCATGGGTTGTCCGAAGGTCTCTTTCGGGAACTGCACGGCGATTCCGCACACGATGAACAGGCCCGCCAGCATCGCGAACATGGCACCCACGCCGGACGAGTCCAGGACGGCTCCGGCGATGAGCGGGAACAGTCCGCCGGAGAGGGAGCCCAGCGCCAGGATCACCGACGTCGCGAGGCCACGGATTCGCGTCGGGTATTGCTCGGGCGCGAACAGCCAGATAGTCGTGTTGAGGATGATGACCGAGAAATTGAACAGCGCACCGAAGAACAGTACGAGGCCGATAGAGGTTGCGAAGAAGCCGAATCCGAGTCCGGCAACGATGCCGAGCGCCGCTCCGCAGGTCAACGTCACTTTACGTGGAAGCTTGCGAGCAATGAGCGCGGCGGTCAGAGCGCCGATCAGCGACCCGGACTGCATCACGAGGGTGTACCAGAGCGCACTCGAGATCGACATTCCCCGCTCGGTCAGGATGACGGGGATGAGGGTGAGCATCGAGATCTGGGCTGCGTAGGACATGCAGACGGCGATGCCGAGGGCGAGAGTGCTTCTGCGGTAACGCTTGCCGAACATTTCCGTCCACCGTGCGCGCGGTGCGGCCTGTTCGTCGACCGAGGTGTCGACGTTCAAGTACTGAACCTCGGAGTCGAGCGCGCCACGAAGCTTGCCCTGCGCGAGGCGGTTGATGACGGTGTTGGCCTCGGCCACACGGCCCGTCGCCGCGAGGAAGCGCGGTGTTTCCGGAAGCGAGCGGCGATAGAACACGACCGCGAGTGCCGGCAGCACGAGCAGACCGAACAGCCAACGCCAGCGATCGTCACCGGTGAAGATGGCGAAGACGATGACGCCGAACAGTGGGGCGAGCATGTTGCCCAGGCCGGCCGCTGCGACGTTGATCATGCCGACCGCGGTACCGCGATGCTTGGCGGAGAAGAACTCGGAGAGCATGATCACCGCCACGGCGATTTCACCGCCGAGTCCGAGCCCGACCAGGAATCGAGCGCCCACCAATACTTCGTAGTTGGGTGCGAATGCGCACAGTAGCGAGCCGAATGCGAACACGAGCAGGTTTGCACCGAGGAGGGTTCGACGACCGAAACGGTCCATCACCGCGCCGGCCAGGATGCGGCCGAGTGCGACGGCGGTGAACGTCGCTGTGTTCAGCAGTCCGATCTCGGTGCCGCCGAGGCCCCAGGATTCACGCAGTAGCGGCCCGGTGATGCCGACGGCATTCTGTTCGACGGCGTCGAAGAACACACCGAACAGGACCATGGCGACAATGCCGAAGTGCGCAGTGGTGAGGCCGATCTTCGAGTACGACGCCTCGATCTGTTCGCTGAGACCGGCCGCCTCGGGCGGTGGGTCGATCGGTGACTGCTTCTCGTTCGTGGTCGGGACGCTCATCCCAGTGCCTCTCGCTCAGTGGTATACCAACAGCGGAGAATTTACGGAGATGCGCGCCGTGGAAGGTTTCCTGGCAGTAACACTTGCGTTTCCAAATGCTCTCACCTGGTTCTTTCCTTGGACGTTTGAGCGTTGCGACATCCGCCGCCGGAGCCTGCGGATGCGCGGTATACCTTCAACTCGCTGGTATACAAACATCATGGCTTCCACGGAAGGTCGCGAGTCGCTGTCGCGTGCGGTGTTCGACGCGATCAGAACACGCATCCTCGACGGCCGCCTCCGGCCTGGTGAAACACTGAGTGAGCGCAATCTGGGAACCGAGCTGCAGGTGTCGAGGGTGCCGATTCGCGAGGCTCTTCCGTTGCTCGAAGCAGCCGGGTTGGTGACTCTGTCGCCGAGACGTCCTGCCGTGGTGACGGCCGTGACCCGAAGTTCTGTCGACGAGTTGTACGACATCAGGTCCGCGCTCGAGCCACTCGTGGCTAGACGGGCAGCGTCCGCAGTGGCGGCGGGCTCGGATTCCTCGTCGTTGGTCGATGCCGTGTCCCGTGCAGGTGCAGCGCTCGACCGGGGCGATCTACTCGAATTTCATCACGCAAGCGCAGGAGTGCACTCGGGGATCGAGGCATTGTCCGCCAACAGACTGTTCCCGGTCATCATGGAACCGTTGCGGGAGCGCAGCAATCGACTCAACATGGCCAATCTCGAACGGGATCCGTCGCTGCGACACGGGGAGCACGTCTCCCTCGTCGACGCCATCGCCAAGGGGGACCCGGACTTGGCTGCCGCTGTTGCGTTCGCCCACGTGGAATGGGGCCGGGCACGCACGTTCGAGACTCTGGCACAGGTTCCGGGTTACGACCCACAGCACTGAGTCGAGTGCGCTGTCCTCAACGCGACGCGGTCAGTCGGGACACCTGTACGGCCCCGGCAGTCCCGAGCACGAGCACTCCCGTCGCGACAGCGAAGGCAATCGAATACGAGTCGCCGATGGCAGGTGCGACGATCAGTGGGCCGAGTACCTGCCCGACGCCGTAGACCGCGGTCAGCGTCGCTGCGGTACGTCCGATGGGCAATGTCTGGGCGGTGCTCATCGTCAGCATCGTGATGCCCATGAACGTTCCGCCGAACAGCAGAGCCGAGAACACTGCGGCGACGGTGTTCCCGGTCAGGGCGGGGAGTACCGCTGCGATCGATTGCAAAGCGAACGCTGCCACCAGGGCGTTGCGCATACTGGTTCGGCGGGCGACTGCCTGCCACAGCACCGTCGCCGGTACCGCGGCGAATCCGACGACGATCCACACCGCCGGACCCACCGATGTGCTGCCGTGGCCACCGACCGCCGCCACGAGAAACGTACCGACGATGATGTAGCCGAGACCCTCGAGGAAGTACGCGAACAGCAATGTCCGCCATACGGTTCGGGTCCTGCCGTCGATGTCGCCGGGCGCAGCCCGCGTTGCTGGCTCGGCATGCACCCGCAGCGTCCACGCCGGGGCGACGAGGACGACTGTCAGCATCGCCGAGCACGCCCACAGCGCCTCCCACGACAGATGTGGCCCGACGAGCAACGTCAGAATTCCCGACGCCGCGATGCCTGCGCCGACGCCGCCGAACGCGATACCGGGGGAGGCACCGTCGGCGCGATGTTTCGTCACGGTGCTCGCGCACGCGATGAAGACCGCGGCGCTCGCCAGGCCGGCCAGGAACCGCAGCGCCGAGAACGCTGCGGTGGAATGCACAGCAGCCATGGCCAATTCGCTGGCCACGAGCACGACCGTCCACAGCCTGAACGACGTCGTCGTATTGATCGACGGGCGCACGGACAACACGATTGCCCCGACGAGGTAGCCGGCATAGTTCGCGGTCGCGATGACGGCACCGCTGCTCGGTGTCAGCTCTGCCGCATCGACCATGATCGGTAGCAGCGGCGTGAACACGAATCGCCCGACGCCCATCGCCGCCGCGAGTCCGGCCGCGGCAGCGAACGACAGTCGACGGCCGTTCATGGCGAGCACCCCCTATATCGTTAGCCGGGCCAACGGTACCCGCCGCATTCACGACTCCGGAATCGGACCGGACGGAACCGATCCGAGCCCACGGGCGTCAAACCCGATGACGCCGATTCACCGGGCGTCGATACGGTGCGACTCGGGGGAGCGTCATGACAGTGAATGTGGATCCAGTGATTCTGCGGCAGTTCTCGAATGTGTTGTCGGGAACGGGGGAGGCGATCGCCGAGTTGGATACCCTCGCCCCGTTCCGCGAGTCCGAGAATGCGCTGCAGGGTACCGACTTCGGCGCAGCATGTGCGGCGGCCGCGGCGGCGGCGGCGGGAGCTGTTGCAGCACTGGCCGGCCGGGCCGAATGCGTCGCAGACATTGCCCGCGGCGTCGCGCAGAACTACGAGATCGCCGACGACGAACTCGCTCGCCGCCTCGCTGCGATGGACCAGCCGAAATGACGCCGACCGTGCCGCACGTTGCGGGCTGGGAGCCGGAGTCGATGCGCAAGACGATGATCGAACTGGCCGAGATCGTCGAGCGCGTCAACGGCCAGCGCACCGGGGTGTTGGAGGAGCAGGATGTGCTGGCCGAGACGTGGACCGGCGAGGCAGCGAGCGCCGCGGCAGAACGCGTGGTGGCCGAATGCTCCCGGATGAGCTCCGTGTGCGGTGAGATCGATTCACTCGGTAAGGCATTCGAGACCGCAGCAGGAATGGTCGACGCCGCGAAGGCGCATCTGCAGGCGCAGGTGTCGGCGGCGACCGCGAGCGGGTTCGCCGTACAGGCAGACGGTGTGGTCGATCCCGACGGGATGATCGCGCTGATTCCGGACAGCCTGGGCGAAGAGAAAGTACGCCAGGCCGACGAACTGCGCTCTGCTGCAGTTCAGTTGACGGAGGACATTCAGGATGCGCTGAAGCAGGCAGAGCGGGCCGCCCTCGACGCTGCGCAGCAGTTGGCCGAGCCCACGAAGCTGCTGACCGCTCTTGCGCTGGGCAGCCCGCCGGGAAAGTTCGTCGAGAACCCGGACGGATCGTTCTCGTGGATGCCGGACTGGCCGACGACCGTAGCATCGACGGTGATCGGCGGCATGGCCGCCGTGACGAGGCGGGCGCTGGAATTTCCCGGTGTCGATTCCGTCGACGATGTTGCCAGGAACATCGGCCGTGGGCTCGGGGTCTTCGGAGTCGCTGCGGGCGCGATTCCCGGGATCGCGGGAAAAATTGATGACGGCATGGACCCGACCGAAGCCGTCATCGTCGAGGTCACACCGATTGCCGCGGGAGCAGTTACGACCTGGGCGTTCGGTGTCCTGGGTGGCATGGCGGGTTCCGTCGTTCCGGGACCTGGGACCGTGGTCGGCGCTGCTGGCGGAATCGCTCTGGGCGGACTCGTCAGCTACGGAGTGGACAAGCTGTTCGAGGCGGCAGGGAAATGAGCGAGTACAGGGACAGCCGGACGCCACAGCGTGAGGATGTGCTGAGCAAAAGCGTGGTAGGACAGAAGTATCCACTGTGGGTGAGAACGTGGCGAAGTGTCCATATCGGGTGGCTCGTAGCGTTCGCCGGTCTTGCGGGGGCATCTGTAGCAATCCTCGTGACCGTGGTGGTTCTGTTCGAGCATCTTCACCCAGACGTGCTCATGGGATTGTCTTGGCTCGCGTTTTTTGTGATCGTGGCACTCGGGCAGTCGGTGATGCTGTCCGGTGTCGGATCGGCTCGGTTGTCGCGTTTCGTACGACCGATCGATGTTGCCGTGGTGGGACGTGGCTTGGCGGTGCCTGGGCGCGGAGACTTTTTGCTCCGGACCTTGATCTTCGCCTTCGCGGTTCTGCTCGGCGTGTCGTACTTCCACTGGAGGGATGACGAACCCGGACGTCGCCAGTTCAGGGCGGAGATATCGACGCTCGTCGGAGCCCCGGTGGTGCTGCTGTGCTTCGTCCTGGGATTCGTCATCGTCAACCGGACGAGAATTTCACTGCATCCCGACGGCATAGTGCAGGAGATCTATCGACGTCGGGCATGGAAGGTGACCAGCGACGTCACGGTTGTTCCGTGGGACGGGATTCTCGGACTGCAGCCACAAACACATCCGAATCCGGCGGTGCCCCATCCGCACTTGTACCCCACTGTCCGGGTTGTGTATCGCGAAGCCGACAGCGAATCGGATCAGGAGCTGATGCTGATGGTGTGCGAGAAGAAGGTCGAACCGAACTCGTTGCTCGCGCTGTTGCAATGGTGTCGCGACAATCCCTGGGCTCGTGAGCAACTGGGCCACGACGATGCGCGCGAGTTGCTGCGTCCACCCAGTCTGCTCGAGCGCATCCGCGCCGACCGAGCCGCCTCGATCTCCGCTGGAAGGAATGCTGTCCAGTGACGGTTCGCGAGGGATCGATCGAACGTTTTCTGCAGCAGCAGGGTGTCGAACTCGTGCCCGTACATCGCAGCGAATGCAACAGGTTCGGTCTCGAATTGCCGGCAATGCCGGGCTGGGACCTGGTTCCCGAGCACCTGTTCCCGCATGCCACCGCGGTGCTGTGTTCGCCGGCGAACGCCGTCGACGGGTTCGTGCCGAATGCAATGGCTCTGGTGGGTAAGTTCACGCGATCAGTGGACCCGATCTCGTTGCTGAAGTGCGGGTTCGGAGACTCACGGGCGTTGCCGGGTTGGGTCGAAGTCAGTCGCGACCGAGCACCGCTGCGCGGACTCCCGTCCGTCTCGATCGCCGGCCGATACGACTGGGACGGTCGGACGCTGTTCGCCCGGACCCGCTATGTCGTCGTCCACCACATTGTCGATCAGTACCTCGTACAGATGACGGTCACCCTGCCCGACCTGACCAGGGCTCGATTGGGTTGGGCAGCAGACGAGTTCGTGGACGAGGTGCGGATCGGGTACGAGTGACTCACGCCGGAATCTGCTGCACCACCGCGGCGACGGCCTCCACCTGGTCCGCGATTCGAGGACCCCATCGACTCGACAGATCCTCGTCCATCGGGAAGATCCTGCCGTCCCGGACGGCGCGCATCGACCCCCAGCCCGGCCGAACTGCGACGGATCGGTCTGTCACTCCGCAGCATTGGGCGTCGGCGAGGAAGACCACATCGGGGTCCGCGGTGATCACCGTCTCTGCGGACAGCTGCGGGTAGTCGCCTGCATCGGAGCCGTCGGCGATGCTCCGCAGACCGAAGAGGCCGTAGATCTGCCCGACGAAGCTCTGGCTGGTCACGGTGTACAGCGTGTCGTCGAGTTCGTGGAAGTACGTCAACGGCTCTTCGCGCGTCGGCACGCTCGCGACGGCGGCGTCGATCCGGTCACGCATCTGCGCGACCACTGCGTCGCCTTCGGCGTCGTGCCCGGTCGCGTCGGCCACCTGTTCGATCTGCGAGTACGCGTCGTCGAGGCTCGTGGCGGCCGGCAGCAACAGCGTCGGGACCCCCGCATCGGCCAGGGTGGATGTCACTATGCCCAAGTCGGTGGAGGTGATCACCAGATCGGGGTCGTACGCGACGATCGCCTCGAGGCTCGGCGTGAATGCCGACAGGCCGGTCTTCGGCGCGTCGGCAGGATAGTCCGACTGATCGTCGACGGCCGCAACCTGCTCACCCGCGCCGACAGCGAACAGGGTCTCCGTCGCCGTCGGGCTGAGCGAGACGATCGTGCGGGGCATCGCGTCGATGGTGACGGTCCCGCCGTCCGAGCCCGACGCGATCGACTTGGGAAACTCCCCGTTCGACGCAGCGGACGGGGTGGCAGGCGGTGCATCCGTCGTCGAACTGCCGCACCCGGCTGCAACGAGCGCGACGACCGCGAACCCTGCTGAGATCATTCGTGCCGATCGACGCTGCACTGCCACTCCTGTGTCCGATGTCCCTGGAGGGCCAACACTATCGGGTCTTCGGTCACCGTCCCAGGCTGCGCGCCAGGTACCGCCCGGTGTGGGTGTCCGAGGTGAGCAGCCCATCCACCGTTCCGGTGAACGTGATCAGGCCGCCGTTGTGCCCGCCGTCGGGGCCGAGGTCGATGACCCAATCGGCAGCGGCAACGACGTCCAGGTTGTGTTCGATGACGATCACCGATCTGCCCTCGTCGACCATCCCGGACAACAACGCGATCAGATTCGACACGTCCGACGGGTGCAGGCCGGTCGTCGGTTCGTCGAGTACCAACACCGGTGACGATCCGACCAGCTCGGTGGCGAGCTTGAGGCGTTGGCGCTCGCCACCGGACAACGACGAGAGGTTCTGGCCGAGGGAGAGGTAACCGAGCCCGACGTCTCGGCACCGCCGCAGAATGTCGCGGATCCTCTTGACGTCGAAGAAGTCCTGCGCGTCCTCGACGGACATCTCGAAAATGTCGGCGATGCTGACGCCGTCGACGGTATGCCGGATCGCGCCCGACCGAAATCGCCTGCCCTGGCACGTCTCGCATGTGCTGGTCACCGGGTCGGTGAATCCGAGATCGGTGAAGATCACGCCACTGCCCTGACAGTCGGGGCAGGCCCCGTCGGAGTTGGGTGAGAACAGCGATGGTGGCTGGCCGGTCTTCTTGGCGAAGTGCGCGCGGATCGGGTCGAGCAGCCCGGTGTACGTCGCGGGGGAGGAGCGGCGCGAGCCGCGGATGGGGGCCTGGTCGATGATGACGGCGTCCGGCGCGGCCTCGCGGAGGTGCCCGTGGATGAGAGAAGACTTGCCGGAACCGGCGACCCCGGTGACGGCGGTCAGCACGCCCAGCGGAACGTCGACGCTGACGTCGCGCAGATTGTGGGTGCGTGCTCCGGTGATGCTCAGCCAGCCGGAAGGAGTACGGGGAGTGCGCAATTCGATGTTCTCACGACGCAGGGCGGCACCGGTCCGGGTGTCGGCGTCACGCAGCTCGTCGTAGGTTCCCTCGAACACGACTGTGCCGCCGGCCTTTCCTGCACCGGGTCCGATCTCGACGATGCGGTCGGCGATGGCCATCACCTCGGGGTCGTGCTCGACGACGAGGACGGTGTTGCCCTTGTCGCGGAGCGCGAGCAGCATGTCGTCGAGGCGGTGCACGTCGCGGGGGTGCAACCCGGTGGTCGGCTCGTCGAAAACGTAGAGCATGTCGTTGAGTGTGGCTCCCAGGTGCCGGACCATCTTGATGCGCTGCGATTCACCACCGGAGAGCGACGACGTAGCGCGGTCCAGGCTGAGGTAGCCCAGCCCGAGATCGACGAGTCTGCGTAGTTGCGTGACGATTTCGCTGGTGAAGGTGCCCAGGCCTTTGATCTGCCAGCCGTCGATGCGGTCGGCGAGTTCGGAGACCTGCATCGCGAAGGCGTCGGGCAGGGACAACCCTTCGAGGGTGGCACCTCGGATGGTCTCGTTGTATCGAGAGCCGCCGCAGTCCTCGCAGGTGCCCCGGGTGACGATGCGCTCGAACGCCAGCTTGGACTTTCCCTTGAGCGCATCGGCGTCTTTCGCCAGGTAGCTGCGTCGGAAGCGGGAGACGATGCCCTCGTAGCTCTTCATGGCTGCGTCCGGGTTCGTCACCTCGACCTCGCCGGGCTTGGCGTCGAAGAAGATGTGGCGCTCGCGGGCCGAGTACTGCTCGATCGGGACGTCCAGGTCGAACAGACCCGAGTCGGAGAACACCCGGTACGGCCATTTGCCGACCTCGAAGTCCGGATGCTTGAACGGCCCTTCTCGCAAGGACTTTGACTCGTCCACCAGTTCGCCGAGGTCGACGACCTTTGCTTCGCCGAGCCCCTCGCACTCGGGGCACATGCCGGCGGGGTCGTTGAACGAGAATGCGTTGGCGTAGCCGATCGACGGCGTGACGCCGCGGGACCACAGCATGCGTAGCCAGTCCCCGATGTCGGTGATCGTGCCGACCGTCGAACGCGGGCCACCGAAGAGACGCTTCTGATCGACGATCACGACGGCCGACAGGTTGGCGATCAGATCCGCGTCGGGCCGACCGTAGGACGGAAGGAACGTCTGCGCGAACGCGGTGAACGTGGAGTTGATCTGTCGTTGAGCCTCGGCTGCGATGGTGTCGAACACCAGCGATGACTTGCCCGACCCGGAGACGCCGGCGAACACGACGAGCGAACGTTTGGGCAGGTCGAGGCTCACATTACGAAGATTGTTCTCGCGGGCACCGCGAACGATGATGGTGGACAGGTCTTGGTCAGGTGTGGCTGGCGGAGTGGAGATCATCGGCTGGGCTGGAGTCATTGCGCGGGAGTCGCCTTTCGCCGCCCCCGGCGCTGGTTCGCCCGGGGCCGACGCAGTCTACCGTACGGCGTACGGAAATGCTGCTCAGGCTCGTTGCGTACAGTCCACGGCCAGACCGCTGATGCGCACTCCGCGGCGTCAGGCGTGGTGTTGAACCACTGATGTCGTGTCACCGCCGGTCGAGCTGTAGGCGAGGTGACCTCCGATGAGTCCACCCACGCTGGCGGAAGCGAGACCAGCCGCGGCGAGCGCTTTGGCAACACCGTCGGTGTGCTTGCGGCGTCGTAGGTAGGAGCCGAGGAACAGGAATACGCCGGTCGCGTTCGAGGCCGCGTGGATCATCCCGACCCGTCGCTGGCGAACGTTCATCGTCGACCAGTCGGCCCAACCGGTGGCGATAGCTGCCGGTGCGGACGCCAGCCCGACGGAGATGACCAGTTTGCTCGCCCGGGACTGGTGATTCATCAGGTCGAGTACCACTGCGCTCGTCCAGCTGCCGATGGTGACGTTGACCAGCGCAGGGTGGATGGGGTGTCCGATCCACCGTCCGCGGAGCGCGGAACCGATGGCGGTGTCGTCGAGTGCGGGCGCGAGAACTCCGTTGATCGCGTTGCTGGCTCCGTCGAGAAAGGAGGCCGATTCGAGGCTGTCCAGTGCTTGTTTGGCTGTCATACCTTCCCGCATGCCCCACTTGTCCTGTGCGAACCGTAAGGGCAGCCAAACACGGGACGAAATGCTTGGACGTCCTATAACGTCGGGTGATGAGCAGCGGAACACGAGTGAACACCGTCGACGGCGTCCTGCGACGGTCGGCAGCGAAATTCCCCGACCGTCTCGCGGTGACGTTCGAGGGACGCAGCCACACCTACCGAGAACTCGATACCGCGGTCACCCGCGCCGCTCGTCGACTGCGTGCGATGGGGTTGGAGAAAGGTGACCGTGTGGCGGCGTACGGCGTCAACTCCGACGCGTACGTCGTCGCGTTCCTCGCCTGTGTCCGAGCCGGGTTGGTGCATGTTCCGATCAACTACGCGCTCGTGGGCGAGGAATTGCAGTACTTGCTGGATCAGTCGGGCTCACGCGCGGTGCTGGTCGACCCAGCGTTGGCACCCATCCTCGACTCGGTTCGCACCAACCTGAGCATCGAGCACGTGGTGTCTCTTCCCGATGTGCTGGGCACGGACGGCGACAGTTCCGACCTCGACTCCGCCGCAGAGTCGACCGACCTCGCTCAGTTGCTCTACACCTCCGGAACGACGTCGAAACCCAAGGGCGCGATGATGTCTCACGGTGCGCTGGTTGCGGAGTACGTCTCGTGTGTCATCGCTCTCGGGTTCACTCAGGACGACGATCCGCTGCTAGTGATGCCGATGTACCACTCGGCGGGGATGCACGTGTTCATGCTGCCGTACCTGTCTGTGGGTGCCACTGTGCGTTTGATGCGTAGGCCCGACGTTCCGGAAATCCTGCGCCGCATAGAAGAAGAGAAGATCAAGTCGCTGTTCCTGGCACCTACGGTGTGGGTTCCGCTGGCCAATCACCCCGATCTGGAGACGCGCGATCTCTCGTCCTTGAAGAAGGCGCAGTACGGGTCGTCGATAATGCCGGTCACAGTGCTCACCCGACTGCGAGAGCGGTATCCGGACATCGAGTTCTACAACTGTTTCGGGCAGTCCGAAATAGGGCCGCTGGCAACGGTATTGCTGCCTGCTGAGCACGAAGCGAGGCCGGCGTCGTGCGGCCGCGCGGTGTTCTTCGTCGAGACCCGCGTCGTCGACGCCGACGGCAACGATGTTCCGGACGGTGAGCCCGGCGAGATCCTCTACCGTTCCCCTCAGTTGTGCGACGGCTACTGGGACAAGCCGGAGGCGACGGCAGATGCGTTCTCGGACGGGTGGTTTCATTCCGGCGATTTGGTGACCCGCGATGCCGAGGGGTTCATCACCGTCGTCGACCGGATCAAGGACGTGATCAATACCGGCGGCATTCTCGTCGCGTCACGCGAGGTGGAGGATGCGATCTACACCCATTCGGCGGTGGCCGAGGTCGCGGTGATCGGGACCCCCGACGACCGGTGGATCGAGGCGGTCACTGCGGTCGTCGTACTGAAGGACGGGCAGCAGTTGTCGGTGGAGGCGTTGATCGACCACGTCAAGGGTCGCATCGCCCCGTTCAAGGTGCCCAAGACAGTCACGTTCGTCGACGAGTTACCGCGCAACCAGAGCGGGAAGCTGCTCAAGCGAGAGTTGCGCGGTTGACCTGTTGTCAGGCTGCTCGCCGTTTTCGTCGGTGGTAGGTGGGGATGGGTTGTCTTGTGGGGTCGACGGATTCGGGTGGGATGGCGTACGGGTGTCCGTCCTCGCCCATGATCAATTGCCAGTCGCCGTGGTGGACGAGGCGGTGGCATTCCCCGCACACCAACGCGAGGTTGTTCAGATCGGTTGCGCCGCCGTCTTCCCAGAACTTCACGTGGTGGGCCTGGCACCACTGCGCGGGGCGGCCACACATCACGCAGCAGGTATCGCGGATGGTCAGGGCGATGCGTTGGTCGTCGCTGGCGAGCCTGGTGGTGCGCCCGAGCGCGAGCGGAACGCCGTGGTGGTCGACGATGACCGGGGTCAGGTCTGCGTCACAGGTGAGAAGTTCGGCAAGGAAGCGACTGATCGGGCCGGTCCAGTCGAGGTGGAACGGCCAGTCGGCGTCGCCCGGCTCGGGCGCAGACCCCTGCCCGGCACCACCACCACCGGCAGTATCGCCACCGGCTGCTGCCCCGCGGCGAGCATCGGCGTCGCCCGGCTCGGGCGCAGACCCCTGCCCGGCACCACCACCACCACCACCACCGGCAGTATCGCCGCCGGCTGCTGCCCCGCGGCGAGCACCGGCGTCGCCCGGCTCCGGCGCAGACTTCTGCCCGGCACCATCACCGCCCGCTGCTACTTTGCCGCGGGCACCGGCATCGCCCGGCTCGGGCGCAGGCCTCTGCCCGCCGCCATCACCGCCGGCTGTTGCATCGCCGCGAGCGTCGGTATGGCCTCGGGCAGCGCCGTCAGGACGCGGGTCGGTGGGACCGGTGCTGTCA
Source organism: Rhodococcoides fascians A25f (assembly GCF_000760935.2). Taxonomy (NCBI): domain Bacteria; kingdom Bacillati; phylum Actinomycetota; class Actinomycetes; order Mycobacteriales; family Nocardiaceae; genus Rhodococcoides; species Rhodococcoides fascians. The sequence goes on from NZ_CP049744.1 coordinate 1,872,100, forward strand.
CCCTCTTCGTGACGCACAGCGTCGCCGCCGGAACCGACACCGTGACGGCCGGCACCGCCGCTCGAAACACTCTCGGCGACTGCACTCGTTCCCGTCGGATCCGTTGTTGCGCTTCCGGGTTGCTCCTTGCCGCGGTGGGCGAGCAAGTCCCGCAGTGGAACGATCAGGTGCACCGACGCGCGAGACCCGCCCGCCGACCCGCGGTTGCTGCCGCGCAGGTGTCGGTCGAGGATCTGATCAAGGGCGTCGGCTCGCCGCTTCGACGGGCTCCGTGGATCGCGCTCGCCACCGGGACCGGGCCGCGGAGCCGTCAACGCCGACAGGGCGGTGAGCAGCTTCTCGGCCAGCAATCGGTCGGCGTTGCCACCGAATTGATAACGACCGTTCGCGAGAGGATGAAGATCGAATCGGTTCAGGTCCGGGTTCTCCGACACCGGTGCCGGCGCGGGAGTCGGCGGAACCGGCTCGGGTGCAGGCGGTTCCGGGTCGGGCAGCCTGCCGCTTGGAGTCGCTGAATGATCGCTCCGCCCCGCCTGATCTTGATGCTCCTGCTCCCGCTTTTCCTGCTCTCGTTGTTGTTGCTCGCGTCGGTCCTTCTCGTGCCGAGCTCGGGCGTCGTCCGCCGCAGAGTGCGCCAGTGCTTGCGCACGTGAGGTGACCTGACCGGCGGTATTGCGTATCGCGGTGTCGAGGAGTTCGGCGACGATTGCGTCGCGTCGTTGCTCGTCGAGGGTGGGGTCGGCCAGCAGAACGACGTCGTAGCCCTCGGCGATTGCTGCGGCGTGCGCGGCGTGAATCTCACCGCAGGCGAGGGCGTCGAGCACGGTGTGGTGATCGTGCAGCCAGTATCCCAGTGCGTTCTGGCGGGCGGCTGATCCGTCGGTGATCCGGACCGATCGGGCGTACCAGCGGGTGACGGACGAGTGACCGAGTTTCATCGCCAAGCCGCGTCGGTCGATTTCAGCAAGCAGCGTCAATCTGGTTGCAGCGAGTGCGTTTTCGAGGGAGGTCACGTCAGCGAGCTCGGAGACCAATTCCTGGTCCCCGAGCCCGAACACATCCCCCCATGTCTTCACACCACGAAAGCTATACCCACCCACCGACACGTTTCTGCGACGCCGGTCAACGCTTCCAGCGAATACGGATCGGGCCCTTCGCAGTGGACGGATCGACCACGGATCCTTTCTGGGTGATCTCTACTTCTCCTGCGTCGACCATGCGGCGAGCAGCGCGGCGGACCGGCTCCATCAACTCGCGCCATCCGTCGTCGGACAGTGCTCGTGCCACGTCGGAGGGGCAGATCGTGGCGTCGCGGGATCTGGCGTCGAGCAGGGTGCGAATCTTGTCTTCGAGTTCCTTGTCGGTGCTGCTCACCTTGTGTCGCCGGCACGCGTCGCTGCAGTACTTGATGTCATCCCAGTTCTTCTCCCACTTCTTGCGCCACTCGATTCTCCGCCCGCACGATGCGCAGACCTTGTCCGCGGGGTGAGCCGTGGGGGAGCGACGGGAGTGGGCCATGCTTCGACAGTAACCTCGTCGCATGGCGATTCGATCCATCCTCATTGCCGGCGACCCGCGTCTGACGACCCGAGCCACTCCCGTCACCGAGTTCGATGCGGAACTGGCAGCGTTCGTGGACGACCTGTTCGAGACGAACACCGCCGCGCACGGGGCCGGCCTCGCGGCCAACCAAGTCGGTGATCCGCGCGCAGCTTTCGTCTACGACCTGCGCGACAGCGGAGTGCGTCACCGCGGGCACGTGATCAATCCGGTGCTCGAGACGTCGGCGATCCCGGAGACGATGCCAGCCCCGGAGGACCCCGAAGGGTGTCTGTCGGTCCCTGGGGAGCGGTACCCCACGGGACGCGCCGAGTGGGCCCGCGTCACCGGCGTCGATGTGGAGGGGAATGCGGTGACGGTCGAGGGCGAGGGCTACCTGGCTCGGTGTCTGCAGCACGAGTGCGACCATCTGGCCGGCCACCTGTATCTCGACCGCCTGATCGGACGCAATCAGCGTGCAGCGAAGAAGATGGTCAAAGCCAATGGGTGGTCGGGACCGGGCAACAGCTGGCTGCCCGGATCCGACTCGAACCCGTTCGGTTGGTGATCAGCACGCCCCGGTGACAGCGCACTCTGTCGAGCGCTCCATCCTCGAACTGCGCTGCCGCCGAACACGGCACACTGGAAACCATGACCCCAATCGAAGCTCCCATCGTCGCCGAGCGGCTCGGCCGTCGTCTCACGGTGTGGGGTGGTGGAAGTGTGCTCGCCGGAACCATGTTGGCGTTGCGCGGCTCGTCGCCCGCACGACGAGCGTTCGGTCTGCAGACGGCCGGGTGGGGTGCGATCGACCTGGCGATCGCGGGTGCCGGCGCACTGAATTCGAAGCCGCCGACGGCTGCGAGCCTCAGCCGGCTCTTGTGGATCAACGCGGGTCTCGACGTCCTCTACATCGCGACCGGTGCGCACATCGCCGTCAGGAAGCCTCGCTTCCGCCGCCGGATCACTGCCGACCAGGCGTTAGGCCACGGAACGGCAGTTGTGGTCCAAGGCGTAGCCCTGCTGGTTCTGGACACGACGCACGCACGCATGATTTCCGGCTAATCACACGAGTGTCATTCCCGCAGTAGGCGATTTGTCAAGTACCGACACGACCCATTTGTTGCGCGATGAGTAGATTTGCGTAACACTCGTCCCATCAGTCACATGAGTATCGTGGGTCACACGGGAAACGGTGGGTTCGTCCATGCGTGTACGTAGTCGGCAGATCGCTGTCGGGGCTGTCCTGGCACTGGCAGTGAGCGGGCTCAGCGCTCTGACCGCGCCGACCGTCTCGGCCGAGCCGTGTGGTGGCCTCGGCGGACCGGGCTCGTCGCCGCTCTTCGGGTCCTCGGGCAGCGCGGGGATGTCGGGAAAGAACCCCCAGGGTCCGCAGGGCCCTCTTCCGCGCCTCACCGGCAACACGCAGAGCATCGCCTGGGTCACCGGCCCGCAGAGCGTGAACGACACCTACAACACTCTGGCGATGTCGGGAACCGACCTGGGCATCAGTTGGGACAACGGCTCCGGCCAGATCCTGATGGCGTTCGGCGACACGTTCGGCGATTGCTCGTCCGGAAATGCGCAGTGGCGCAGCAATGCTCTGTTCCGGTCGGACAAGGCGTCGACCGATCTCTCCCAAGGGATCAAGATCGGCCCGGCCGACCCGAACAACAGCACCTCGGGTGCTGTTGTCCGAGCCGACAATCCACGCTATGCCGCCGAGATCATCTCGAGCGCAAAGCTACCGAGCGTCGAGGACACGACCATCCCCACGGCGGCCATCGCGATCGGCAGCACCCAGTACATCAACTACATGTCGGTGCAGAGCTGGGGCGCGCCCGGTCGCTGGATCACGAACTACTCCGCGACGGCCAAATCGACCGACAACGGCCAGAATTGGACGACGGATCCCAAGACGATCCGCGTCAACAAGGGCGTCACGATCCCCGGCTTCACCAATGTCCACGAGAGCCAGGGGAAATTCCAGCAGAGTGCCTACGTGCTGAGCCGCGATGGTAAGACCCTGTACCAGTTCGGCACCCCCAACGGACGATTCGGTGATGCCTTCGTCTCACGGGTCGCGTCGGCCGACATCGAGAATCTCGACGCGTACGAGTACTCGACGCAGGATCCCGACCCAACCAAGCAGTGGTCGAAGAACATCGGCGATACCGTCGCCATCGTCAAGGGTCCGGTCAGCGAAATGTCCGTTGCGTGGAACGACTACCTCGGCCGGTACGTGATGATGTACGGGGACGAGAACTCTCGTACGTTGGTCGCGCGCACCGCCGAGAATCCCGAGGGACCGTGGAGCGCGCCGAAGACGATCCTCGACGCGAACCAGACGGCGGGCGGTATCTACGCACCGTTCATTCATCCGATGTCGAGCGGAAAAGACCTGTACTTCACTGCATCTCGGTGGTCGGACTACAACGTGCTGCTGCTCAAGACGAACCTCGATGCGCTGAAGTGAACTCCGCCGATCGTTCGACGGCGGCTTCCAGGTAAGCGTCGACGTCCACATCGAGCGCTGCGGAGAGCAGCCCGCGGCGAATCGTCGAGCGATATCTGCTCGACGGTGCGCCGGGCTCCCGCACGATCGAGCTGGTCAGTGTGAAGGCCGGAATTCCGTCGATGTCCGGAAGCCGCAGCAGTGCATCGTATTTCCCGCGGAAGCTCTCGCCCTCGCGATCCACTTCCAGCTGCGACCACTGTCCGACGGCGAGCGTCTCCGTCGCCCCGACATCGATGGCTGCGACGACGTTCTCGACCGCAGCCAGGTGAGCGAACTGGGTTCGTTCGATCAGATAGCCATGCGCTACAGAACGATTCGCAGGATCGACCTTCGTCGACACGAAGGCGGATGCTCCGGTCCAGCGCCGGGAGACGCCCGCGAAGTACAGCGCATGATCGATCCACAGCCACCGTTGTTCGGTAGGTAGTGACGCGGCGGGTGCCGGCGGGTGCGCGCCGAATTCCGAGTGCTCGTCGGATCCGGTCAGGTAGGTATGGAACCTCTCTTGCAGCAGATTGGACCCGTACGAGACGTACCACAGCCGTTCGCTCATTCGGCCTCGAACAGCTGCCGGTACGCTTCGGCGAGTAGGTCGGCCGCGAGATCGTGGTTGTGTGCCGCTGCGCCCGTTGAGTTTCCGGACCGCATCAGTCGAGCGTTGAGGCCGTAGGCGAGGTCGTCGAAAGTGTCGTCGTCGATACCCAGGTCAACGTCCACGTCCTCTTCCAGCAGCGCCCCGAGGTCGATCGACCACGACCACACGCGTTCGTCTCGGTACGGTCCGCGTCCGGCGCTGACGGTCTCGTTGGAGATCTCGAGCTGCTCGTCGGTCCGGTCGCGCGGAACGTTGGTATTGATGCGCAGGTCCAGCTCGATCGTGTCGTCGTCGTGCATGATCTCGTCGACGCGAAGGGTTTCGAATCCGCCGCACGTCAGCGTCAGCAGACGTCGAGGACCGCTCTCGTCCTGTGCGTCGGACAGAGCGCTGATCTGCCACAGGTACTTCTCGGTGTTCGCCGGATCGGGGATAGAGGAGTTGATGTAGTCGGCCACGATGCTGCGGATGGCGGGGTAAGCGATGTGGTCGGACAGCTCCCAGAACCGTCGACGGCTCTGCCCGACGGCCGCGTCCAGCAGCGTTGCGCGCTTGGCGCGTTCCTTCGGCAATGCGGCTTTCGCGCTCGGTGCGTCGCCGATCGCGGTCGGCTCCGCCGGACGCTGACGCAGGTCGATCAGTTGCGAGACGAGCGCTGTCAACTGCTCGAGTTTGCCCTCGGTCCCGGGGGCGAAGTCGAGCGACTCGATGTCGGCCCAGATGGCGCGGTCGGCGGCGAATTGGGCTGCCACGGAGTCGGAGTATCCGACGAAGGCCTCGTCGTTCGTGAAGTGCAGGATGTACAGCCCGGATCGGTGATCCTTGGCCGCGAAGGTCGTGGCGATGGATCCGGCATCGATGACATCGAACCGCTCGAAGGCGAACCCGTCGGGTGTGGAATCAGTCGGCATGGTCGAGAATCTACCGATGTGAGCTGAAAGCACCTATTTCCGGCCTTGTCCGCAATGTCGGGAATTCGTTCCAGAAACCGATGATTTAGGTGAACCTTCGTAAATTCGACGTTCAGACTTGTTCTGGCACCGCCTGTTCCGCATTGTCCGATGTACCGGAGGTACTTCCGCTACCGTGAACGAAAGACGAATTCGTGGTGCTATCTTGTGGAATGTCTGTTTCCACCGCTAACGAAACAAGCAGGTAACACGCGGTGTGAACAATGCCGAGAGCAGTGCCATCGGGCACGGCCGTGGTGCTCGATGGAAGGTGGTTTCGCGTGGGCGGTTATCTTGCGCGGAGGTTGCTGAACTACGTCGTCCTACTGCTCATCGCGACGTTTCTGACCTATCTTCTGGCCTCGCTCACGTTCGATCCGCTGTCCAATCTGCTCAGTCGCAATCCGCCGCCGTCGAGCGCTGTACTCGATGCCAAGCGCGCCGCGCTGCATCTGGACGACAACCCCGTGCTGCGCTATCTGAAGTGGCTGTGGGCTGTGCTTCATGGTGACTTCGGTCAGACCATCGCGGCCGGCTCCGTCAACGACGAACTGTGGCGACGCATCCTCGTCTCGCTGCGGTTGGTAGTGCTCGGCACCGTCCTGGGCGCCGTGCTCGGCACGCTCGTCGGTGCGTACGGTGCCGTCCGGCAGTACAAGATCTTCGATCACGTCGCGACTGTCGTGACGTTCATCCTCATCAGCACTCCGATCCTGGTTCTGGCACCGGTTCTCAAATACCTTGCTGTGCAGGTCAATCAGAGCACCGGAAGCCAGTTCTTCCAATACACCGGTGAGACGTCGACAACGCTCGCCCCCGGTCTGATGAACGAAATCATCGACCGCGCACAGCATTTGCTGTTGCCGACCGTCGTCCTGATGTTGTTCACCATCGGCGGTTACAGCCGCTACATGCGCAGCTCCATGCTCGACGAGCTGAACATGGACTACATCCGCACGGCGCGCGGCAAAGGGCTCACCCGCGGCCGCGCGATCTTCAAGCACGGTTTCCGTACTGCTCTGATCCCGATGGCGACGCTGTTCGCGTTCGGTATGGGCGCGGTGATCACCGGTGCCACGTTCACCGAGCGCGTCTTCGGTTGGTACGGCATGGGGGACTGGCTGATCTACGGCATCACCAGTCAGGACATCAACATCACGCTTGCAGTTTCGCTGTTCACCGCTCTGTCGGTGCTCGTCTCCGGCATGTTGACCGACATCTTCACCGCCGCTCTCGACCCGCGCGTTCGCTACGCGGACTGACCCACCACCTCGGACGAAAGAAAGGACTGGCGATGGCGACACCCGTGGTTCCCGAGATCACCGCGGTGGACGGCCCGAGCGACTCGACGGCTCCGATCACCCGCAGGCGCTTGGTGTTGCGCCGGTTCCTGCGCAACCGGCCGGCGCTGGTGGGCATCGTGGTACTCGTGGCGATGTTCGTCGGCGCATTCGTGCTCCCGCATTTCATCCCGTTCACCTACGAGGAACTCGACGCGTACGCGCTCAATTCGCCGCCGACCACCCGGCACTGGTTCGGCACCAACCAGATCGGGCAGGACGTCCTGGCTCAGACGTTGCGTGGTCTGCAGAAGTCGCTGATCATCGGCATGCTCGTCGCGTTGATCTCCACGGTGCTCGCAGGTGTCGTCGGTGCGGTGGCGGGGTATTTCGGCGGTTGGACCGACCGCGCGCTGATGTGGGTCGCCGATGTTCTGCTCGTCGTCCCGAGCTTCCTGGTCATCGCGATCTGCTCGCCGCTGTTTCGCGACAAGAGCTTCTTCATCCTGGTACTGCTGCTTGCGGCGTTCGCGTGGATGATCACCTCGCGCATCATCCGGGCGATGACGCGATCGCTGCGCGAGCGCGAATTCATCCGTGCCGCAAAGTACATGGGCGCAACGCCGAGCAGCGTGATCGGCAAGCACGTGCTGCCGTCGATGGCCTCGATCCTCATCGTCGACGTCACGCTCAACGTGGGTATCGCCATCATCGGTGAGGCGTCGCTGAGCTACTTCGGCTTCGGTGTCCAACGGCCCGACGTCTCTCTCGGCACACTGATCGCGGACGGTACGTCGTCCGCGTTGACGTATCCGTGGCTGTTCGCGTTCTGCTGTGGCGCGCTGGTATTGATCGTGCTGGCGACGAACTTCGTCGGCGACGGCCTGCGCGACGCATTCGATCCGAACTCGACGAGGGGGCAGGCACGTGGCTGAGACTGTGCCGGTGTTGAAGGTCAGCGGACTCGAAGTCAGCTTCCCGAGCGAAGAAGGCCGTGTCACGGCAGTGCGTGGTCTGGACTATCAGGTCGACAAGGGCGAGGTCATGGCCATCGTCGGCGAATCCGGCTCCGGTAAGTCGGTCTCGTCCCTGGCCGTCATGGGGTTGCTCCCGCAGAGCGCACGCGTCACCGGGTCCATCGAGCTGAACGGCCGTCAGCTACTGGGACTGTCCGATCGTGAGATGTCCCGTGAGCGTGGGCGTTCGGTGGCGATGATCTCGCAGGATCCGCTGACGGCGCTGACTCCCATCTACCGCATCGGCGACCAGATCGCCGAAGCGATCTCCGTGCACAACCCGTCGCTGAGCAAGGCAAAGGTCGAGGAGCGCACCTTGGAGTTGCTCGATCTGGTCGGCATCGCAGATCCGAAAACACGGGCGAAGTCGTATCCGCACGAGTTCTCCGGCGGTATGCGCCAACGCGTCGTCATCGCGATGGCCATCGCGAACGATCCCGATCTCATCATCGCCGACGAGCCCACCACTGCTCTCGACGTGACGATCCAGGCGCAGATCCTTGATCTGCTCCGTACCGCCCGCGACGTCACCGGCGCTGGCGTCGTGTTCATCACGCACGACCTGGGAGTCGTTGCCGGAGTTGCCGATCGGGCCATGGTCATGTACGCCGGGCGCGCCGTCGAAACTGCTCCGGTCGACGAGCTGTACGCGCACCCGTCCATGCCCTACACAGTGGGCTTGCTCGGCTCTGTCCCTCGCCCGGACCGTCCTGCGCAGGAGCGGCTGGTGCCCATCGAGGGCACACCGCCCGCTCTGGTGAATCTCCCGACGGGCTGCCCGTTCGGGCCCCGATGCCCGTTGCACACGGAGGCCTGCGACAAAGGCGAACCGCCGTTGATTCAGGTTGCCCCGAATCACAGCGCGGCGTGCATCCGCATCGATGCGGCGACGGCCGAGTCGGTGGAGGCGGAATTCGAGGGTGCCCCGCGGTCGGAGGCACCGGCGGAGTTGGTGGTGACCGTGCCGAAGGATGCTCCGGTGCTGTCGGTGACCGATCTGCACAAGAGCTACCCGATGTTCAAGGGCTCCGTGCTGCGGCGTCGGGCCGGGGACGTGCCTGCCGTGCAAGGCATCAGCTTCGACGTGCACGCCGGATCCACTCTGGCCATCGTCGGTGAATCCGGGTGCGGCAAGTCGACGACTCTGCTCGAGATCATGGAATTCGTGAAGCCACAGCAGGGTTCGATCGAGATCAACGGCGTCGAGCCCTATAGCCTGAGCCGCGCCGAGCAACGAAAGTTGCGCGCACACATCCAGATCGTGTTTCAGGACCCGATGGGCTCACTCGATCCCCGCATGCCGGTGGGGGAGATCATCGCCGAGCCGTTGAAGATCAACGGCGTCCCGGTCGACGAGCGCACCCGCAGGGTTCGGGAACTGATGGACACCGTCGGAATGCGTCCCGAACTCGCGGATCGGTATCCCACGCAGTTCTCCGGCGGGCAGCGTCAACGTGTCGGTATTGCACGGGCTTTGGCGTTGAAGCCGTCGATCCTGGTCCTCGACGAGCCTGTGTCTGCGCTCGACGTGTCGATCCAGGCGGGCGTGCTGAACCTACTGCAGGATCTGCAGGAGGAGCTCGGTCTGGCGTATCTGTTCGTCTCGCACGATCTGTCGGTGGTGCGTCACCTCGCCGACGAAGTGGCCGTGATGCGCAACGGAGTGTTCGTGGAGAAGGGCCCGACGGCGAAGATATTCGACGCACCCAAGGACCCATACACACGGGCACTTCTGAAAGCCATCCCCATCCCCGATCCCGTGCTCCAACGAGCCCGAATCGCCGAGGCCGCAAAACTGGCCGACGCCATCTGACCCGCAAGATACGGCACACTGAGAAAGGTGAACTGATGAGAGCCAAGCTATTTCGGGCACTGGTCCCGATCGCGGTGGCCGTGACCACTGTGGGACTGGTGGCGGGGTGCAGCTCCGGTGATACCGGGCCCAACCCCGATGCGCCTGCGTCCTTCGAGAGCGGAGCGCAGATCAATCCGCATCCGATCAGCGATCTGCAACAGGGCGGGAACATGAACTTCCCGCTCTCGCAGGTGCCGACCAATTACAACTACTACCAAATCGACGGCACGACGGTCGATGCCGCGCGGTACTACGCCGCGCTGATGCCGACGGCGTTCAAGGCAGCACCCGACGCGAGCCTGTCGACCGCGACCGATTTCTTCACCGACATCACCGAGTCGGAGGTCGACGGCAAACAGGTCGTCACCTACAACATCAACCCGAAGGCCAAGTGGAGCACGGGCCGTCCGTTGGACTACACCGACCTCATCGCCCAGTGGACTGCTAACAGCGGCAAGGACCCGGCGTACGAGGCATCGTCGACGGCCGGGTACGACAAGGTCGAATCGGTCGTCCGCGGCGAGAACGACCAGCAGGTGATCCTGACCTACGCCGAGAAGTTCGGCGACTGGCGCTCCCTCTTTGTTCCTTTGATGCCCGCAGAATCCATGAGCAGTGTCGAGGCCTTCAACACTGGCTCCGTGAGCACGATGCCGGCCACGGCAGGACCGTTCCGCATCCGGAACATCGAACCGGGTGGCAAACGCATTGTTGCCGAGCGCAACCCCGACTGGTGGGGTGAGAATCCGGCTGTGCTCGATACCATCACGTACCTGCCTCTCGACACCACGGCCTCCATCGGTGCGTTGCAGAGCGGCGAGATCGACTACTTCGAATTGGGCAGCAGTGCCGATGCATTCAAGGTTGCCCGAGGCATTCCGGACGTCGACCTGCGGCAGAGCCTCGGGTCGCAGTACCGGCACTTCGACTTCAACGGTGCGCCGGGTCGGATCACGTCCGACAAGGCCGTGCGGCTGGCCCTGATGAAGGCAATCGACCGCGACTATCTGGCCACTTCGCAGCTCGGTCAGATCACCTCCAACCCGACGGTGCTGAACAGTCATATCTACGTCGACGGTCAGAAGGGTTACCAGGCCAACAACGGAGACGTCACGTTCGATCCGGAGAAGGCCAAGTCCGAGCTCGACGCCGCCGGCTGGACGATGAACGGTGAGTTCCGCTCGAAGGACGGCCAGCAGCTCGATCTGCACGACATCATTCCGGCCGATACCCCGAATGCGACGCAGGAAGCACAGATCATCCAGCAGAACCTCAAGGCTGTCGGTGCCAACCTCATCATCGACGCGGTGCCGTCGGACGACTTCTTCGAGAAGTACATTCTGGTCGGTGCTTTCGACGTCACGCACTTCACCTGGGAGGGAACGCCGTACACCTCCAGCAGTGACGGCATCTTCCGTTTGACGCCCGGCAGCACGTTGCAGAACTACGGTCAGGTCGGGTCGGACGAGATCAACGGTCTGCTCGACAAGGCGGCCGGCGAGCTCGACGACGACGCACGTATCGCCGACTACAACGAGGCGGACAAGGCGATTTGGGCCGAGGGCCACAGCCTGACGCTGTTCCAGCGTCCCTTCACCTACGCGACGAAGTCGAATCTCGCGAACTTCGGAGCACCGGGCTTCGGCGATCTCGACTACTCGAAGGTCGGGTTCCTGAAATAAAGAACGGGCTCGGCTATCCGGTCGGTGTCGCGGCAATCAGTCTGGTTGTCGCGGCATCGACCGTTGTCGTCATAGCTCCACTGAGTGTGTTCGTCGCACTGATCGTCCTCGTTTGGACGGGTTGGTCGGTGGCGTGCGCTCTCCTGTCCGGGCGATCAGCACAGACAGCTACTGCTCGAACCACAGTGCGACGGGTGCGTTTTCAGCATCGCATGCGATCGCGCGGTTACCTGGAGGTCCACGAGAACAAAGGGCGGGCCTGGTACCCGGTTTACTTCCACACCGGGCTGCTGGCGATCGTCCCCGATGCCGATGCCCGCATGAGCACATCGATTCTCGGACGCCGGGCCTTTGTCGTCGAACCGGGGATAGTTGCGCTGCCGTCGGGGCGACGTCGCACCTCATTACCTCCCGGAACACCCCTCGATGCCCCTCGTCTCAAAGAGTCCGATCTACGCACGCGCAGTGAAAGATTCGGATCGCTACGCCGCCGAATCATGCTCGACGCCCCCGCCACGGTGGCCGGCCCGTTCATCGGCCTGCTGTGGCTGATCGTCGATGGGGGAGGATTCGCTCAGTTCGTCGCAGTCAGTCTGCTGGCTGCAGTCACCGCGCTCTGGTGGTCGGCAATCGGGGGCAGCGACCCCAGCTGAGCAATTGGGGCGACGCGCGTTCGTAACTGCCGAGAAACACCCCTGATCTACGTTCGAGATTCGGACAATTCAGGAGGCACCATGGCGCGTTCGATGGCGGAGCAGGCAGCAGAGACGATCACCAAGGGGATCGGTCGTCGCGGATTCATCCAGGCGGTCGCCGCCTTGGGCGCGGGCGTCGGAATTGCTGGAACGGCAGCGTGTTCGACCTCGTCGACGAGCACCTCCGCTTCGAGTTCGTCGGCACCGGCACCGGTAGGCATTCTTCAGCCCGGAGCCGGCGACATCTCCGGCGATCACTACCTGAGCTCGGAGGTCGACAAGGTCCTGTGGGGCTACGTCCCGACGGTCGAGTCCGAATCGGTGCTGCAGATGAAGTCCGGTGAAACGGTGACCATCGACGCGCTCAGCCATGAGGGGATCCTCGAAGACCAGGGCCGCGACCCCGTCGAATTCTTTGGCGGCAAAGGTGTTTCCGAGTCCGATGTGCTGCAGGACGCGATCGACATTGCCGGCGGGTACGACCGGACGGTGCGCAACTTCGACCTCGACGGACCGCACGTGGTGACGGGCCCGGTGTTCGTCGAGGGTGCGCAGCGCGGCGACGTGCTCAAGATCGAGACGCTCGAGGCGATTCCCCGCGTTCCGTACGGCGTGGTGTCGAGCAGGCACGGCAAGGGATCTCTGGCGGTCACCGCGTCCGGTGAGGCACCTGCAGGTATCAGCCTGGACGAGGTCATGCCGCCGATCGGAAACGACGGCAGGAAGTCGGGTGACCCGACGCAGTACGGCAACGTGTCCACGTTCACGGCAGTCGAGGACGGGCAGGGCGTGATGCGGTACGGCGATGCGGCCGTACGCTTTCCGCTGCGACCGTTCATGGGCATGATGGGCGTTGCGTTCGCCAGTGACCCGGGTCTGACGTCCCCGAACGCCAATTCGATTCCTCCGACGCTCGGCGGCGGCAACATCGACGTCGGTCTGCTCGGGGTCGGTTCGACGTTCTACCTGCCCGTGTTCGCGGAGGGCGCGTTGTTCTACGTCGGCGATCCGCACATGGCGATGGGCGACGGCGAGGTTGCGCTCACCGCGATGGAGGGGTCGCTGCGCGGCACCTTCCGTCTCACCGTCTGCAAGGCAGGCAGTGGAGACGCGCCATCCGTCGCGTACTCGTATCCTTTTGCAGAGAACGAGGATTCATGGATCCCGATCGGCCTGTCCGATCCGGACGGTGCTGTCGGCGGCCAGAGTTCGGACCTGAACGCCGCCATGCGTCGCGCTGTGGTCAATGCTCTCGATTTCTTGGAGACGGATCTCGGCATGGACCGGGCGACGGCGTACGCATACCTCTCCGCTGCCGCGAACTTCACGGTCTCGCAGGTGGTCGACAAGACCGTCGGCGTGCACGGCCAGATCTCGAAGTCGCACTTCGACCGGTAGGAGTGCGCCTTCGGCGCAGTGGTGCGTCTAAGTGCCTCAGCGGGCACCTGATCACGCCACTGCCGAAGGCACCTCAGCGGTGCGCAGTCGCGATGAACTGCCGGGTTGCGGCGTCGACGATGTCTGCAGGCGTGATGTCTATTTCGTCGTTCAGCCAGGCGATCACGAGTTCGGCGAGTCCGCCGATGAACAGCAGGCCGTTGATCTCCGACTGCGGTTGGGGGAAAGCCTGGTCACCGTAGAGTTCGCGTGATTGTTCGGCGACCAGGTGTGCGAACGCGCGCATGGACTGTCGTCGGTACGCCCGGAGTGAGTCGACGGCCAGCGATTCGATCATCGCGACGCGGCCCTTGCGGGGGTCCTCGGTGAGCACGCCGACGAACGCGGCGATGGCGTTGTGCACCTGTTCCTCGACGGTAGGTGCGGGGGAGTGCAGCGCGTCGAGCGCCTTGGCTCGGATCTCGTCGGATATCGAATCCACCACTCGTTCGAGTAGATCGTCTCTGCTGCTGAAGTTTTCGTAGAAATAGCGTTCGGTCAGCTTGGCGTGCGCGCAGATGGCGGTCATGGTTGCGCCCTTGGCCCCGGCGGCCGCGAACACCTCGAGCCCGGCATCGAGCAAACGGGCCCGACGGTCGGCAAGGCGATCGTCGGCGCTCATGCCGTTGTAGCGGCGGGTGGTGGAGGCCATGGATAGATCTTGACAGAGGAGATAACTGTGACGCAGACTACATCTCATCTGACAGGACGCTCTGTCAGATTGATGGAGGTCGACAATGTCCCGTGCTCTCGCAGCTCCACCTGCTGATTCGACGCTACAACCGGTGTTCGGCGACGGCGGTCTGCCCGTCGTCGGCCACACCCTCGAGTACATCCGCGACCCCCTGAAACTGCTCGGGAGTCGGTGGGAGAAGTACGGCGAAGTGTCGTGGCTGACGATGGCCGGGCAGAAGTGGATCACCGTCCTCGGTCCCGACGCGTGCCAGCAGGTGCTGCAGAACGCGGACAAGGCGTTCGTCAACGGCGACGGGTGGTCCCTGCTGATCGGGCCCTTCTTCCACGGCGGTCTGATGCTGCTCGACTCCGAGGAGCATCTGCGGCACCGCCGAATCATGCAGCAGGCCTTCACCCGGGACCGCCTCACCAAGTCCGTCGACGCGTTGAACCCGGTCACGGCAACGGGATTGGACGCCTGGCAGGGCGGACGCGACTTCCAGGTCTACCCCGCGCTCAAAGCCCTGACGCTGGAAGTTGCGACGAGCATTTTCATGGGCGGTGCCGAGGACAGTACCGACGCCGACATCGCGGAACTCAACGCCAGTTTCGTGGCGTGCGTCCAGGCCGCGACCTCGATCGTGCGCTATCGGGTTCCGGGAACGCGGTGGAAGCGGGGGCTGGACGGCCGGGCTGTGCTCGACGACTTCTTTCGCCGCTACCTACCGGCCAGGCGCGCACAGGAAACCGACGACCTCTTCTCGGTTCTCTGCCACATCGAAGGGGAGAACGGCGAGCGCTTCTCTGACGACGAAGTGATCGACCACATGATCTTCCTGCTCATGGCTGCGCACGACACGTCGACGATCACGCTGTCGACGATGATGCAGTACCTCGGCCAGCATCCGGAGTGGCAGGACAAGTGTCGTGCCGATTCCGAGGCTCTCGGCACCGATGCGCCGACGTTGGCGCAACTCGACGAACTTCCCAGCGTCGATCTGGTGATGAAGGAATGTCTGCGTTTGGTGTCGCCGACCCCGGTGGTTGCCCGCCGGGCAATCAAAGACACCGAGGTGCAGGGCAAGTTCGTTCCCGCAGGGACGTATGTGTCGGTTGCCCCGCACTTCACGCATCACATGGCGCAGTACTGGCCGAACCCCGAGAAGTTCGACCCCTGCCGATTCGCCGATGATCGCCGGGAGGACAAGGTGCACCGCTATGCCTGGGAGCCGTTCGGCGGCGGCGTGCACAAGTGCATCGGCATGTTCTTCGCGGGTGCGGAGATCAAAACGATCATGCACCATCTGCTGCTGTGGTTCGACTGGTCGGTCGATCCCGATTACGTTGCGCCGCTGAACTTCACGTCGCTGCCCTTCCCGGAGGACGGGCAGCCCGTGCAGCTTCGACGGCGGTAGTCCTAGTCGGCGCGGTCGGTGAGCCAGCCGATGATGTTCGCGGTGACCTCGTCACGGTTCGTCTCGTTGAGGATCTCGTGGCGGGCACCGGGGTAGAAGGTGACGGTGACGTCGCTCATGCCGGCCTCGCGGTATCGGGACGCGAGGGTTTCGATCAACTGTCCGCCGTCTGCGAGAGGGTCGTCGGTTCCCGAGGTGATGAGCAGCGGCAGGTCGGTGCGGATCTGCTCGAGGTTGTGTGGATCGGCGAGCTTCTCGGCCTCACCGAACAGCGCCGGGACCGTCGACTCAGGGAGGTCGAAGCCGCACAGCGGGTCGGCGACGTAGGCGTCCACTTCGGCCTCGTCGCGAGAGAGCCATTCGTATCCGGTGCGGTGCTCGAAGGCGGCGTTGAACACGCTCAGGTCCCCGGCGGGGGCGTCGGCCATTCCGGCGGCGAGAACGTCCAGCGTGGTCGATCCCGACAACACCACACCCTCGTACAGATCCGATCGCTCGATCAGAACATGCTGCGCGGCAAACGAACCCATCGAGTGAGCGAACAGGAACAGTGGCAGGTCCGGGTACTCGTTCAGCAACGATTCGCCGAGTTGCTCGATGTCGGCCCACAACCCGGCGAAGGCGGCGGCACCGAAATCACCCGGAGTGTCGACGATCGACTCTCCGTGGCCGCGATGATCGGACGCGACGACGTGAAATCCGGCGTCGTTCAGCGCGGCGGCGAAGCGGGCGTAGCGGCTGCCGTGTTCGGCGAGTCCGTGCGCGATCTGTACGACGCCGCGAGCCGGATCGACGGACGTGGTCCAGGTGTAGGTGCTGATCTCGATGTCGTCCTGCTTGGATACGAACGTCGAAGCGTTGGCCACGAAAATCTCCTCGGAGCGGCGATAAGGACGAGACTCGAACTTATCTCCTACGCCTGCAGTATCGGGTCGAAATGCTCGACGACGGGAAACGGCTCGTAGAAGTGATGCAACAGGGTCTTCCACTCCTGATACCGGTCGGACTGTCGAAAGCCCTCGGTGTGGTCTTCGAGTCGTTCCCACTCCACCAGCAGTAGATACACATCGGGCTGCTCGATGCCCTTGGACAGAGTCAGATTCACGAACCCCGGCATCGAGGAGATGATCGACTT
Source organism: Rhodococcoides fascians A25f (assembly GCF_000760935.2). Classification (NCBI taxonomy): domain Bacteria; kingdom Bacillati; phylum Actinomycetota; class Actinomycetes; order Mycobacteriales; family Nocardiaceae; genus Rhodococcoides; species Rhodococcoides fascians. The sequence continues at coordinate 1,888,892 of NZ_CP049744.1, forward strand.
CGCGTCGGCGAACGCGGCCTCGAATTCGTCGGTTCGACTGGGGACGACGTGCAACAGTGCGTGTTCGACAATCATCGGAACAGTATGACCGCGGCACGACAAAGCTCCCCGGACAACTGCCCGGGGAGCCGTGCCAACAGGATCTACTTCGCGGACACTCTGACGAGTTTCTTGTTCACGAACTCGTCCATGCCCCAAGGTCCCAGCTCACGGCCGACACCGGAGCGCTTGACTCCGCCGAACGGTAGGCCGGGCAGGGTGGTGCCGTGTTCGTTGACGAAGGCCATGCCAACTTCGAGTTGCTCGGCGACGTCGCGAGCCTTGTCGAGGTCGGCGCTCCACACCGAGCCGCTGAGGCCGTAGGCAGAGGAGTTCGCCAATTCGATTGCCTGCTGCGGGCTTTCGACCTTGTAGATCACCGCTGCCGGTCCGAACAGCTCTTCGCTGTACGCACGCATGTCCGGGGTGACGTCGGTGAGCAGCGTCGGCTGGACGAATGCCCCCGGTCCGTCGATCTTCTTACCGCCGGTCAGTAGCGTCGCGCCCTTGGCGACGGCGTCGTCGATCTGCTCGATCAACGTATCGGCGGCGGTCTGCGACGACAGCGGGCCGAGGGTGGTGTTCGCGTCCAACGGGTCACCGGTCTGAACGGCCTCGAACGATGCGGTGAGCTTGGTGACGAAGTCGTCGTAGAACTCCTCGGCGACGAGGATGCGCTTGGCGGCGTTGCAGGCCTGGCCTGCGTTGGACAGCCGCGCCCGGGTCGCGGACTCGACCGTGGCGTCCATGTCGTCGGAGTCGAGCATGATGAACACGTCCGAGCCGCCGAGTTCGAGCACGACCTTCTTGAGGTTGCGTCCGGCGGTTTCGGCGACCGAGGTGCCGGCCCGCTCGCTGCCGGTGAGCGAAACACCCTGCACGCGTGGGTCGGCGATCATATCGGCGATCTGGTCGTTGGTCGCGAAGATGTTGATGTACGCGTCCTGGGGGAGCCCGGCCTGCTGGAAGATCTCCTCCATCAGCAAAGCCGACTGCGGGCAATTCGGTGCGTGCTTGAGCAGAATCGTGTTGCCCACCATCAGGTTCGGGCCGGCGAACCGGGCAACCTGGTAGTACGGGAAGTTCCACGGCATGACGCCGACGAGGGCACCCACTGGCTTCCGCTGCAGCACTGTGTCTTCCGCGCCGGGGACGTCGAGCGTCTCGTCCTCGAGCAGCGCGGGTCCGTTGTCTGCGTAGTAGCGGTAGATGTTCGACGACAGCTCCACCTCGCCTTGGGATTCGGTGAGGGGCTTGCCCATTTCGAGGGAGATGGTTCGGGCCAGTTCGTCGGAACGCTCGGTGTAAAGGTCGGCGACCTTGTGCAGAATTTCGGCACGGTGCTTGGGTGGGGTTTTGCGCCACGTCTGGAAACCGGCGTGTGCGTCGGCCAGTGCGCGCTCGACGCCGGCCGCGTCGAGAGTCTCGAATTCCTTGACAGTTGTGCCGTCGGCAGGATTGACAGTTTTGTAGGTCGTCATGATTCGTTCAACGGTCGGGGAGGGGCCCGTTGTTCCTATTCGGGCAAATCGGATGCTCCGTCAGTGGTCAGGAAGGGGCGCGAGGCCCGCCGTCGCGGTGACGCGTCCGGTACTCCATGGGCGTGCAATCGAATTGACGGCGGAATGTACGCGTCAGATGCGAGCTGTCGTAGAAGCCCCACCGGGCAGCGATCTCGCCCAGAGTGACCGCGGGATCGGCAGTGAGGATGTCTCGTATCGCGCCGTTCATGCGTTCGTGGCGCACGCATTCGGAGAAGGTGGTGCCGGCTGCGTTCAGTAGGCGGTACATCGTGCGGGTCGAGATCATCGCCTCGCGCGCTGCGGCGTCGGCGCTGACGCGGCCGGACGGTAGGGCGGTGCGGATGTAGTGGCGCAGCATCATTCGGGTGGCGTTGTCGCGTGTCTCCGAATCGCGGGTGGTCGTCGTCGATCCGGCCACCGCGGTCAGCACGTCGACGAACGATCGATCGAGTGTCGCGAGGGCGACGGGGTCCAGCGTCGTACTCTCTTTCCACAACACCGACATCATCGTTCCCACCAGCGCGCCCGCACCCGCCGTGGTGTCGATGCAGCTTCCCGTCACTCGGTCGGGATTCCACAATTGCCGCGGAATGCGAAACGAGAGCACCTTCCACATATCGCTGCCCTCCGGTTCGCGATACTCCATCCGGTAGGGGCGGGTGGTGTCGAAGACGGTGATCGAGCCGGGGGTGATCAGCGAGCGACGATCGTCCTGCTCGGCTAGGCAGGTCCCTTCCAGTTGCAGGTTGACGAATACGGCGTCCAATGGCGCTCGCGCGACTTCACGTCGACCGTGTGCGAGAACCTGTGTGACCGATGATATTTCGGCGCAGTTGATCACGGCCAGTTCCTGCGAGTCGACCCAGCCCGGGACGCCGTCGGGTACGGAGCTGCGGTCCCGTTGCGAACGGCCTCGATGGGGGGTCAACGGTGTGAATGCCTCGCACACCACGTCACCCCAGTAGCTCACCTGTTCCTGGGGGCTCAGCCCGGACGTGGACCAGTACGGCACGTGGGCCCTCCTCCCGGTGTCGGCGATCAGACCGCTCGACGGTAGATCGCGTGATTGACGGCTGTATTTCCCCGGCGTAACAACCTCGACCGTGGCGGTCGTCGTGCGTCAGGCCGTTCTGCGGTACGTCGATTCGCAGTGGGCTGCCTCGGTGTGCAGCATCGGCAGGACCTCGTCGAGAAGACAGCGTTCGAGCTCGGCACGATGAGTGTCGAGCAGGGGAACGATCGTCACCCCGTCTGCCACGTGTGCTGCCTCGAGGTCGGCGATGAGTCCGGCCAGACCCGACGGTGTGCCGATGTAACAGACGGTCCTGGGGACGTGGACTCGTGCGTCGGCCAATTCCGTGCGCGCTGTTCTCGCGTCGTGCGCTACGTGAACCGCGACGTCGAGAACGACCGACGGCGCATCTGCCGGGCACCCGTGGTCGCTGTGCGCCGCGCGCAGGCGTGCTCGGGCGAGCTGAGCCGTGGCGAGGTCATCTGCCCGGATGCGAACGGTCTCGGCGGCGGGTGGGTCGGTCAGCCACCGTGGGTCCGACTGGTCGGTCGGTGTGAGAGACAGTGCGACAACCATATTCGTGGTGAGCATGAGGGGTCCGTTCGCGTCGAGGTCAGTGAGTGGGTTCGGGTGGGGTCAGGGACCGCAGGGTGGATCCGTGCCATACGAGGGGTTCGGTGTTCGGATCGCTGCCCATGCGGTGCACCTCCATCAGCACGACGTCGTGGTCGCCGGCTCGAATCTCGCTGTGAATGCTGCACTCGAGGTGCGCTGCGGCACCGCCGATGAAGTGCGCGTCGGTCTCGGAGGTGAACGAGTCGATCCCGTCGAATCGATCTCCGGACTTCGAGGAAAGCTGACCGATCGAGGATCGATGGAGTCCACTGAGCACCGACACCCCGAGGCGCGGCGATCTGCGCAGCTTCGGCCAGGTGGTCGAGGTGTGCTGCACGGCGAACAGCACGAGGGGTGGGTCGGCGGAGATCCCTACCTGAAAGGAGGAGGCCACGAGACCGACGGGCACGTCGTCGATGACGGCCGACAGCATGACGATGCCCGACGGGAACAGCGCGAATGTCTTCCGAAGCAGGCTCGTGTCGTCGGAGACGTCGACGAGTGAGAGTGAGGGTGGTGTTGCCATCCGAGTCATGTGTGACCGCCGTTCTGAGTGCTGAAGGTGACTGGTCGAGCGGGGGATGGCCGCCGAGTGCGGCCATCCCCCGTCCTGCAGAGCGATGTGTGAGAGCTGCGGCGACGTGTCAGACGCCGGCGGTGACCCAGTCGACGTGTGTTCCGCCCGTGCCACTGACCTCGGCGTCGCGCACGAAGGCTCCTCGGTACTTGGCGGCTGCGTGCCGATCGGGGAGCTGAGGGCCGATCTCCGGGAACATGCGTTCGCGCAACGTGCCGGATCCGTATTCCTTCTGCGCGAGTCCACGTTCCTGCAGCACCGGGATGACGTAGTCGACGAAGTCCTCCGCCGACTGTGGGAAGTACTGGATGATCTGGTTGACGCCGTCCACGCCCGCGTCCTGCCACTGCTTGAGCTGATCCGCGATCTGCTCGGGGGTGCCCACCATGCGGCTGGCGTACGACAGGGCCCCGACGAGATCGGAGACCTTGGCCTTCTGTCCGTTGTTGGAGTCCTCGAACATGCGGGCGTATCCCTGCACTCCGGACATGGAGGTCTGTTCGATCGGCATGTCCGGGTCCAAGCCGGACACATCGATGCCCATGTCGCGGCCGATGTGTGCGGCCAAGCCCCGATAGCTGATGTCCTCGTCGATTTCGGCGGACTTGCGCCAGGCCTCTTCCTCGGTGGAGCCGACGACGAACGAGAAGCCCTGGATGAACTTGAGGTCACCGGCGTTGCGGCCGGCGGCCACCGTTTCCTTGCGCTGCTCGGCGATTCCCTTGCGAGCTCCCTCGATCGTGGGATAGACGACGAACGTGGCCTCGGCATGACGAGATGCGAACTCACGTCCCACTTTCGACGATCCGGCTTGATACATGACCGGTGTGCGCTGCGGGGACGGGGACGCCATGTGTGGGCCGAGGACCTTGTAACGCTCTCCCTGGTGGTAGATCCGGTGAATCTTGTCGGCATCGGCGTAGACCCCGGCTTCGCGATCTGCGAGCACCGCGCCGTCGTCCCACGATCCTTCCCACAGCTTGTAGACGACCTTCATGTACTCGTCTGCCCAGCGGTATCGCTCGTCGTGCTCGACGATCTTGTCGAAGCCGAAGTTCTGCGCGGCCGAGTGGGTGGCGCTGGTGACGATGTTCCACCCGATTCGCCCCTTGCTCAGGTGGTCCATCGTCGACATCTTGCGAGCGAAGCTGAAGGGGTGCTCGGTGAGGATCGAGCTGGTGAACGTGAGTCCGAGGTTGTCGGTTGCCCCGATGAGGGCAGCGCAGAGAGCAGCCGGGTCGTGACAGGGCATGTGCAGCCCCTCCTCGATGTACGCGTTCCACTTGCCCTCGTACGCGGGATCGATCCCGACAACGTCCGCCAGGAAGAGGGCGTCGTACTTGCCGCGTTCGAGCGTCTTGGCGAGGTCGACCCACGTGTCGAGGGTGTCGAAGTGCACCTGGGTGGTTTTCGGATTGCGCCACAGACCGTGATAGGTGTGCGAGACGGTATTCATCTGGAATGCATTGAAGATCATTCGATTTCTTGTCATGGACGGAAATCTAAACTCGACTTGTGTCGCGTCCATTAAACGCTGAATCCATTGCGTTTCCATCACCTCACCGGTACTTCCAGTGGGTAGTGAGGGAGAACGGATCACCGAACATCATGTGGTGCAACATGATTGGTGGTCCAGCGTCGGGATTGGGCTTTCGTGAAAAGGATATGCAAAAGCCGCACCCTGCTCGTGTTTTTCGGCAGATATGCGGCGTTCTATCGGTAATGTGCATCCCGGATAATCGGGTTACGGAAAGTCGGTTTCGGCCGGTGCAGCGGTACTTTTGCCTAGCCTGTTGTCGGAGGAATTCTTTCTCGTGGATTTGCGTGCGCCCGGTTCACGGCGGCGGTCGTGGGGGTGTGCGCTCCATGGTGCCCGCCCAGTGCGATGTCTCGATTGTAAAAATCGGCCATCTTTTTGTACCGGTGCGCCATGCCGGTCGATCCGGGCCTGGGGAGGTGGGTCTGCCGACCTGCAGAACTGCTACTGGTCAGTAACTTCGGCGCGTGGATGGAGTGATACCCCACTGCCCCGCACAGCAGCAGATTCGACCATTAAAGTCGAGGTTGGACGCATCCAAAAGACGACGTTGAAACTGAGGCAAAGGCGAAACATGACAGCGAAGAAGCCGACCATCATTTACACCCTGACCGACGAGGCGCCCATGTTGGCGACTCACGCGTTTCTGCCGGTCATACGTTCTTTCGCCAGCGCGGCCGAGATCAACGTCGAGTCGAGTGACATCTCCGTTGCCAATCGCATCCTCGCCGAGTTCCCCGATTACCTGAACGAAGACCAGCGAGTGACCGACAACCTCGCCGAGCTGGGCAAGCTGACGCAGCTGCCCGAGACCAACATCATCAAGCTGCCGAACATCAGCGCTTCCGTGCCGCAGTTGCTCGCTGCCGTCAAGGAGCTACAGGACAAGGGCTACGCGATCCCCGACTTCCCCGGCAACCCGAAGACCGACGAAGAGCGCGAGATCCGCGACCGGTACACCAAGTGCCTCGGCAGCGCGGTCAATCCTGTTCTGCGTGAAGGAAACTCGGATCGCCGCGCGCCCAAGGCCGTGAAGGAATTCGCGCGCAAGCACCCGCACAGCATGACCGAGTGGTCGATGGCGTCACGCACCCACGTCGCGCACATGCGCGAGGGCGATTTCTACCACGGTGAGAAGTCGACCGTGGTCGACGGCGACCGCGAGATCAAGATGGAGCTGCTGCCCGCCGACGGCGAGCCGATCGTGCTCAAGGAGAAGGTCTCGCTCACCGACGGTGACGTCATCGACTCGATGTTCATGAGCAAGAAGGCGCTTCTCGATTTCTACGAGGCCGAGATGCAGGACGCCTACGAGACCGGCGTCATGCTTTCGCTGCACGTCAAGGCGACGATGATGCGAGTTTCGCACCCGATCGTCTTCGGCCATGCCGTCCGCGTGTTCTACAAGGACGCGTTCGCCAAGCACAACGAGATCTTCGAAGAGCTCGGCGTCAACGTCAACAACGGCCTGTCCGATCTGTACACCAAGATCGAGACGCTCCCGGCGTCCAAGCGCGACGAGATCATCGAAGACCTGCACAAGTGTCACGAGACCCGTCCGGAGCTTGCGATGGTCGACTCCGCTCGCGGCATCTCGAACTTCCACTCGCCCAGCGACGTGATCGTCGACGCATCGATGCCCGCGATGATCCGCGCCGGCGGCAAGATGTGGGGAGCGGACGGTCGTCCCAAGGACACCAAGGCCGTGAACCCCGAGTCGACCTTCTCCCGGATCTACCAGGAGATGGTGAACTTCTGCAAGACCAACGGCCAGTTCGATCCGACGACGATGGGCACCGTTCCCAACGTCGGCTTGATGGCGCAGAAGGCCGAGGAGTACGGCTCGCACGACAAGACCTTCGAGGTACCGAAGGCAGGCGTCGCCAACATCACTGATATCGCCACCGGCGAGGTGCTGCTCACGCAGACCGTCGAAGAGGGCGACATCTGGCGTCTGTGCATCGTCAAGGACGCTCCGATCCAGGACTGGGTCAAGCTCGCCGTGACGCGTGCGCGTGAATCCGGAATGCCGGTCGTCTTCTGGCTCGACCCGTACCGCCCGCACGAGAACGAGCTCATCGGCAAGGTGCGCAAGTACCTGAAGGATCACGACACCGAGGGCCTCGACATCCAGATCATGTCGCAGGTTCGGGCCATCCGGTACACGATGGAGCGTCTGGTCCGCGGACTCGACACCATCTCGGCCACCGGCAACATCCTGCGTGACTACCTCACCGACTTGTTCCCGATCCTCGAACTCGGCACCAGCGCCAAGATGCTCTCCATCGTTCCTCTGATGGCAGGCGGCGGACTGTACGAGACGGGCGCGGGTGGCTCGGCTCCCAAGCACGTCAAGCAGCTCATCGAGGAGAACCACCTGCGCTGGGATTCGCTGGGTGAATTCCTGGCTCTGGCAGTCAGCCTCGAAGACCTCGGCACCAAGACCGGCGACGTCAAGGCGACCATCCTGGCCAAGGCACTCGACTCCGCCACCGGCAAGCTGCTCGAGAACAGCAAGGGCCCGTCGCGTTCGACCGGTGAACTCGACAACCGTGGCAGCCAGTTCTACCTCGCGCTGTACTGGGCGCAGGAACTGGCCGAGCAGACCGAGGACACCGAGCTGGCCAAGCACTTCGCTGCGCTGGCCAAGACGCTGGCCGACAACGAAGAGAAGATCGTCGCCGAGCTCAACGAGGTCCAGGGCAAGGCAGTCGACATCGGCGGCTACTACTACCCCGACCCTGAAGCCACCGCCGCTGTGATGCGTCCGTCCAAGACCTTCAACGAGGCTCTGGAGTCGGCGAAGCAGTAGTTCTTTCTGGCTCACCCCCATCAAATGAATGGTCCATTCACGCGCTCAGACGTTGTGAATGGGCCATTCATTCGTATTGGGGTGCAACAACATTCGGTCCACAGCCCGCCCCGGTTGGGATCAATGCGACTTTCACGCGCTCAGACGTACTGAATGGCGCGTTCATTCGTTCAGGGCGACCTCGGCAGCCGGCAACACCGGCAGCGTCACCGGATACAACTGGAAACTTCCGCTCATTCCCTTGAGTTCGACGTCGCGGGGCGTTCCGAGACTCAGATCATGCGCCGCGCCGATTGCATTGCGCACCGGTTCGCTGACCAAAATCTCACCGCCATCGGCCTGTCCTGCGACGCGTGCTGCCATGGCCACGTTGAGTCCGAAGAGGTCGTCGCCGCGTCGCACCGAACTGCCCACGTGCACGCCCATGCGGACGCGGATGCGGTCCCACCGATCGGGGTTCTCCAAGAGCGCTTCCTGCACCTTCACTCCGCAGCGCACCGCCTGCGCTGGGTCGGAGAAAGCGATCATGTATCCGTCGCCCTGGCTCTTCACCACGTGACCGCCGTGGTCGTCGACGTGTTTGCGGATCAGCTTGTTGTGCTTCTCGAGCAGTTTCACCCAGCCGCGGTCGCCCAGTTCCTCGTTGCGTGCGGTCGACCCCTCGATGTCGGAGAACATCACCACGATGTCGCCGTCGGCGGTCATGCGTGCCAGATCGGGGCGTTCCACCTTCGCCCAGCCGGCGAGATCCTCGACTGAGTTGCGGACCGTTGCGCCGAAGCCCTTGTTGATGAGCAAGTCCGTGGTGTGGAAGGCGGTTCTGATAGCGAAGGGAACCAGGCCGCGTCGCTTACGGCGTTGCTGGGATTCGAGAGCGCGGTCGAGTGCTCGGCGCGTGTGCTTCAACTTTCGGCGCGAGACGATCAGGACCACACCGAGTGCGATGATGGCGGCGAGCTCTACTCCGGCAACTATCCACAGGATCACGTCGCTCATCCTTGCCTGTCGACCGCACCTGTGGGCGCACAACCGACGGCGAATTGCCGTCGATATGCCGTCGGTGTCACCGCGAATGCCGAGCGGAAGTTCTGACGCAGAGTGACGGTGCTGCCGAATCCGCACAGGGCAGCGATGTTCTCGATACTGCGATCGGTCGTTTCGAGCAGGCTTCGCGCTTCCTCGAGTCGTTTGTCCAACACCCAGCGGGCCGGCGTGGACCCCGTCTCGAGCTGGAACTGACGGATGAAGCTGCGTCGGCTCATGCGCGCGTGTTCGGCCAGTCGCTCGATGGGCATGGGCTCGTCGAGTCGCTCGAGTGCCCAGCTCTGTACGTCGGCTATCGCGGTATCGCCGGATGCCGCGATGACCGGCCGTTCGATGTACTGCGCCTGACCACCGTCGCGATGGGGTGCGACCACCAGGCTGCGCGCCACACGCGTGGCGGCAGCCGAACCGAGGTGCTTGCGGACTATGTGCAGACAGGAATCGATCGATGACGCGGTTCCCGCAGAGGTCATCACGTCTCCGTGGTCGATGTAGAGAACCGACTCGTCGACGCCGGCGTGTGCATTTCGCTCCCGCAGCTCGGTCATCTTGGTCCAGTGTGTGACTGCGGGGCGGCCTGCGAGTAGCCCGGTGTCTGCGACGGCGAACGAACCGAGGCACAGGCCCGCGATCTCTGCGCCTCGCGTATGTGCTCTGCGGAGTGCGTTCGAGAAGTCAGTGCCTATGTGAGGCAACGACTCCGGCCACGATGTCACGATGACGATATCGGCCCAGGCGACGGTATCGGGCCCTGCGATCTCACCGACCGGAAACCCCTCCTCGGTGCGGATCGAACCGGCTTCGTCGGACCACACTCGCGTCACCCAGTCCGCGGCGAGCCCGAGTCGGGTCACCTCGCCGAACACCATCAACGGCGCAGCGAGGTGGAACATCGTGATGCCATCGAACACATAGAGCGCGATGCGCATGGCCGACTCCGATCTCGAACGTTGGCGCAAATCCATCGAAAGTATGCATCCGTGCCACTCGTGAACGCAAGGTGTGCACCGGAGGATGAGAAGCGACCGAGAACGTCCACTGAGGGAGAACAGCATGACCGCACCGCGCAGGGCACTCATCGTCATCGACGTCCAGCAGGAGTACTTCGAGGGAGTGCTGCAGATCCAGTACCCGCCGCGAGACGAGTCGTTGGCCAACATCGTCCGCGCCATCGAAGCGGCTGTGGCGCAGGAACTTCCCGTTGCGATCGTGCAGCACGAGATGCCCGAGGGCGCACCGGCCTTCGTGAAGGGCACCCCGACATACGAGCTGCACCCCGATATTCAGGCCGTCGTGCAGCCGTCCTTCGAGCGGGTCGAGAAGAAGTACAGCAGCGTGTTCGCTGGAACCGGCGTCGCGAAGTGGTTGCAGGGCAACAACATCGACACTGTCACGATCGTCGGCTACATGACCAACAACTGCGACCTCGCCTCCAGTGCCGACGCCGAGGCGCTGGACCTGACCGTCGAGATCCTGTCCGACGCCACCGGCGCGATCAACCTCTCCAACGAGGCGGGCACCGTCTCGGCCGAGCAACTGCACAAGGCTCTGATGGTGCTCCTTCAGTCGAACTTCGCGGCGGTAGCGTCGACAGGTCAGTGGATCGACGCCGTCAAGGGTGGAACAGCTCTGACGGCAAGCAATTTGGTGGTCTCGGCAGCTCAGGGTAACGACGCAGTGGCCTGACGCTCGGTACGCTGGCTGCGGTGACCGTACGGGCGATTACCGACCACACGCTCGGTGCGTGGGTGATCAAGTGCAATCCGCACAAGACCGATCTGGCACCGATGGTCGAAGCCGGACGTGCTCACGAGCACTGGTGCGTCGCCGACAACTACCGAACGCGTCTGATGGCACCCGGGCAACCCGTGCTGTTCTGGGTCAGTAGCCATCCGCGACGCGGGATCTGGGGTGCGGGTCGGTTGACCGGCACCCCGGTCCCCGGCCCGCAGTGGAAGGTCTCGACCAACATCACTCTGTTCGATGAGCCGATCCTCGCGTCGGATATTCGGTCCATCGAGGAGCTGTCGATGCTCGAGGTGTTTCGATCGCCGCAGCAATCCAACCCCTCGTGGGTCGACGCCTCCGCGTGGGCAGTGATCCGCCAGATGCTGCCTCTCGAATGATGTGATGGCGTCATGACACTGGAGGACGAGCCGACACTGCACGGAATGTTGGATGTAGGGGATGGTCAACGCATCTACTGGGAGCAACGGGGTCCGTCCGACGGCGTCCCGGCGGTCTACCTGCACGGCGGACCAGGCGGGACCCTGAACGCCAGTCAGTTTCGTCGACACTTCGACCTGTCCCGTGTTCGCGCAGTCGGATTCGAGCAGCGCGGGTGCGGACGGTCCACTCCGCACGCGTCGGATCCCTCGACGTCGTTGGCTACCAACACCACTGCGCACCTGATCGCCGATATCGAAGCCCTGCGTGATCACCTCGGCATCGACGCCTGGATCGTCAACGGCGCGTCCTGGGGATCAACCCTCGCCGTCGCCTACGCCCTTGCACATCCGACGCGTGTCCTCGGCATTGTCTTGTGCGCCGTCACTACGACCGGTCGTGAAGAGGTCGACTGGATCACCGAGGGCGTCGGCGCGATCTTCCCCGAGGCGTGGGATCGTTTCGCTACCTTCGCCGAGCAGGCCGGCGTCGGCTATGGCCGCGGGCACGGTCGAATCGTCGACGCCTACGACCGTCTGTTGAATTCATCCGACCTTGCACTGCGCGACAGTGCATCCCGAGAATGGGCATTGTGGGAAGACGTCCACATTTCGATCGGCACCGGCTGTATCAGACGCGATCCCAGGTGGGAGGATGACCAATTCCGGCTGGCCCTTCGTGCGGCTGACGGCGCACTACTGGTCGCACGACGGGTTCTGCGATCCGCCTCTCCTCGATCGTGCCGGCGGTCTACGCGATGTCCCGGGCGTCCTGATCCACGGCCGACGCGACGTATCCGGACCCGCCCTCACTGCGTGGCGTCTGCACCGGAAGTGGCCCGGATCGACACTCATCGTCGACGAGGGTGACGGGCACGGGGGCAGGTCCATGGCCGCGCAGTGGGACGCTGCGAACGAGGAACTGGTCGATCGGGCCCAGAGGTGACCGCATGGTGCATGATCGAGAGGTGACTTCCTTCCCGATTGTCGATCTGACTCCCGACGAACTGCTGACCACGACGCGCACCGTCCGCAAGCGCCTGGACCTGACGCGGCCGGTGCCGATTGAGCTGATCAAGGAATGTCTCGAGATCGCGCTGCAGGCACCGTCCGGCTCGAACAAGCAGGGGTGGCAGTGGGTCGTCGTCACCGATCCTGATCTTCGTGCCCGCATCGGTGCGATCTACGGCGAACTGTTCGCCGAGTATCAGGCATCGAAGCATTCCGCTTCGGCCTTGTTCGCCGACGATCCGGAACGTGCCTCGGTGCAGAAGCGCGTCGGAGACAGTGCCGGATGGCTCGGCGAGCACATGGGTGAAGTTCCGGTGCTGCTGATTCCGTGCATCCAGGCCGGCAAGACGCTTCCGGCAGGAAACCAAGCGGGACTGTGGGGTTCGCTGCTACCTGCTGTGTGGAACTACGCATTGGCCGCACGCGCTCGTGGCCTCGGAACGGCCTGGACGACAATCCATCTCGCGAAGGAAGCCGAGATCTCCGAGCTACTCGGCATCCCCGAGGGATTCCACCAGGGTGCGCTCATTCCAACGGCGTACTACACGGGTGAGACGTTCAAGATCGCTCCGCGGGATCCGATCGAGACGGTGCTGCACGTCGATCGCTGGTAGTCGAATCGGCTCGGCGCAGCTGTGTATTCGGCGAACAACGACAAACAAGACCGATCGCGTCGGCGTGGAATATGAGGTTTGCGCTCACTGGGCGGTTATCGACAATTGGGTGTTTTGTCGCCAATTAGGCTTTGCACGTATCGATTTCGTGACGCTTGGCTGCGAGTCGACGCGATCGGCGGTAGCAGGCTGAGCAGAGTTGATGGCGTATGTTGAATGCTGGGAAGGATTTGGTCCGTTCGAGCAGATCGGCGGGTGCGTCACGGGCAGTTCAGACTACGAGGCAAAGACCGGCGACAGCGCAGCCATGCACCACCGGAAGCGGTGTCTCGGGCGCCTGATACCCGGATCGTCTTTTGCCGTGTTCGATGGTGTCCATATTCTGCGGCGACTGACACTGGCGACTTCTTTCGCCTGCTGCTGGATGCTGTTCTTCGCGCTAACTCCATGGTGGATCGGCAACACCATCGACGCAATTGTTGCGTCGAGTACGACCGTCACGGACATCGTGCACCGTTGTGCCGTGCTTTTGGCGATCGCCGCCGGTGGCGCGGTGGCGATACTTGCCGAAGAACGCACCAGCATGCTCCTCCGTGTCGAGTGCGAAGTCTCGCTCATGCGTGTGCTGTCGAGGCGGACGTCCAACCTGGGAGTTGCACCATCGGCATACAGCGCCGTCAACCTCGGCATGGTGGATATCAGCAGCGTCGCCAACGGGGTTTCCGCACTCGCTCGCGGCATCGGCGGGCTGATCGCGGTGCTGTTGGTCGGGGGCGCCATGCTGGCCACGTCGTGGCAGCTCGGCCTGGTAATCCTGGTCGGTGCGGTCATCGCACTGATATCGAACGATGTTGTGCTGCTGAACTATCGGCGTCGTCAGGTGACGCAACGCAAACGAAGTGACGACCTGACGCAGGTTGCCCGAGACATCGGTGGTGGTGCCAGGGTAATCCGAGGTTTGGGCGCTGCGCAGACCTTTCTACAGCGTTATGCTGCGTCGTCTCAGGCGCTTCAGCGATCCGGAACCGATCTTTCGAAAGCCGATGCGCAAGCGTCGGCATTCCGAGGGGTGGTGTCGGGAATCTATAAGATCGTCACTGTCGCCGTCGGTGCGAAGCTGGCGCTGTCGGGCACGATCACGGTGGGCAACGTCGTCACCGCATACGGGTACACCGTATTTCTGAGCAATCCGCTGAACTACATCATGCGGGCTCGTCAGCTCAGGGCAGCCGGCGTCATTTCGCAACAGCGAATCGAAGAATGGTTGGCCGACAATCCCATCAGTCATACACCCGCAGTTCGTCAGCAGGACTTCCCTGCAGCGTTGAAGCGGCTCGAGTCGGTAATCGGCGCGTCGATCACCCCAGGCGCATACACGGGCGTGACGTCGTTGGATGTGCGCGACTGGCACGCCACCAGCCTCGAACTCGCCAATGCCACCTTTGGTCGGCACCAGACGGTTCAGATCGTGGGCACCGAAGATTATTTGTTCTCCGGAACGTTGCGTGAAGTACTTACTCCACCATGTGACGGTCTGGGCGACAACGGGTTCGAGGACGTCGAGCGGCAACCTTCGGCGGTGGCAGCCGCGATGGCATCCGACATACTCGCGGCCCTTCCGGATGGCGTCGATAGTGACATGACTGCAGGTGCGATGGAGTTTTCGGGCGGCGAGCGGCAGCGCCTGCGGCTTGCCAGGGCGCTGAGTACTGCACCCGAGGTGCTTGTTCTGGTGGATCCCACGGCTGCGTTGGATGTCTCTACCGAGTCCGCCGTCGTGTCGCGTATCCGTGAACTGCGTGCCGGCCGGACGACAGTCGTTCTGACACACAGTGTCCCGCATCTGGTGCACGCCGACCGAGTCGTCGTGCTCGGGGGTGCAGGAGACGACGTCGCCGCTGTGGGCACGCACCGAGACCTTCTGCAATTGCCGGAATATCGAGGGCTGGTCCGCCGGCTGCGAGGTGAAGCGTAGTGCCCGCATCGGTGATTCCTGTTGCGGATCGGTCCGAGGTCCGCCGCGCAGCTGTCTTCATTCTGCGTCGGCATCGGAGCATGGCGCTGGCGTCGCTGTTGGCGTACGCCGCGTCGGTGGCGGCTGGACTGCTGTCGCCCTACCTCCTCGGCCTGGTGGTGGATCAGGTTCGGAACGGGACCGATCGAGTGTGGGCGATCGCAGGCTGGATGCTGGCCGCGTTGGCGATCGAGGCCGTCACGCTGTGGTTGGCCACGTACCTGTCCGGCGCGCTGGCCGAGACGATCGCGGCAGAACTCCGGGAGGACGCCATCAGGTCGGTCCTCGCGGCACCGTTGGCGACGGTGGAAGCGATTCCTGTCGGCGAACTACTCAGCCGGGTGACCAGGGATATCGATGCATTGGTGCGGGGCACTCGTAATTCGTTGCCCGCGGTGATCGTCACCTCTCTGATGATGGTGATGACGCTCGGTGCGATGGTCCTACTCGGGTGGAAATATCTCGTTGCGTTTCTGCTGTGCCTGCCGATCTTGATTCCCGTGACCCGTTGGTTCCTGCGTAGATCCCGCCCCGCCTTCCTGGCGAACCAAGCTGCAAAGGCTGTCGCGACGCAGGTATTGGCAGAGTCCGGTGCCGGAGCCCCCACCTTGGCTCGGCACGGCTGGGGGTCGTGGTGGGACAGGCGGATCGTCGACGCCTGCAACGACGTCCGCGATGCTGAACGGGGCGTTTTGCGATTGCAGTCGACCTTCTGGGTGATCGCCGATTTCGGTCGCACTGTTCCGATTGCCACGGTGCTGCTACTCGGCGGGATTGCTTACCTCCACGATGCAACGCCACTTGCTGCAGTGACGGCCGGAGCTTTGTACGCGCAGAATTTGGCTGTTCACATCGACACCGTGCTCGCCCATCAGAATCAACTCCAGGTAGGCGGGGCGGCGTTCGCTCGCATCTTGGGCTTGCAGGGATTTGTTCACAGCAGTGCCTCCGGAAAGGTACTGGAAAGCCACAATATCGACGGTCGCACTTCCGTCGACACCACTGCCGATCTCATCGTGTCGGAAGTGTTCTTTTCGTATCCCTGCGATCCATCCCGCGGGTCGGTCCGTGACGTACTGAAAGGCATCACGCTGACGGTCCCCGCCGGTCAGCGAGTTGCCATCGTCGGGCCGTCAGGCGCTGGGAAAACTACCTTGGGACGGGTGATCTCGGGACTCGATGCCCCTCGATCCGGGGGTGTTCGGTACGGCGACGTTCCGCTGGCGGAATTGCCCTCCGAGGTAGTGCGTCGAACGGTGGGAATGCTCTCGCAACACTCTTTCGTATTCAGTGGCAGTGTTGCCGACAACCTGCGCATTGCCGCGCCGACGGCTAACGACGAGAACCTCGCTGAGGTTCTGGCAGCAGTAGGCGCGGCGAGCCTGCTGAACACTTTCATGTTGGACCGGCCGATTGCGGAAGGACCACGGCCGCTGACTCCTGTCGAGGAACAGCAGCTTTCGTTGGCGCGCATGGTGTTGGCGAAACCGCAGGTGGTCGTTTTGGACGAGGCAACGGCGCAGTTCGATCCGCTCACCGCTCGCCATCTCGAAACAGCGGTCCGGCAGCTCCTCTTCGGAAGTACCATCATCACCATTGCGCACCGGCTGCGCATTGCGCAGGACGCCGATCGGGTCTTGGTCATGTCCGCTGGTGCGATCGTGCAGGACGGCACTCATGATCAGCTCATCGCCCGTGACGGCCCGTACCGCACGCTGTGGTCGGACTGGGAAAACTGACGACTGTTCAGCCTGGATCCGCCACCTACGGATCGCTGTGACTGCGCAGGTAGGCCACCACAGCCATGACGCGTCGGCTCATACCGGTGGAGTTCGCCAATCCGAGTTTGTCGAACACAGCGTTGATGTGTTTTTCGACCGAGCTCACCGAGATGTACAGATCGGCCGCTATTCGCGCATTGGTGAGACCTTGCGCCATCAGCTCGAGAACACCGCGCTCTCGGGGAGTAAGTCGTTCGAGTGGATTCGATCGCGTGGAGCGTGACAACAGCTGTCGCACCACTTCCGGGTCGAAGGCGGTCCCGCCGTCGGCAACCCTGTTCAGAGCGTCCAGAAACTCGTCGACTTGCGCGACGCGGTCTTTCAGCAGATATCCGACCTTGCCTCCGGATCCGCTGATCAGCTCTGCCGCGTAGCGGTTTTCGACGTACTGGGAGAGTACGAGCACCGCCACGTCCGGCCATCGATCGCGAATCGTCAGTGCTGCCCGTAGTCCCTCCTCGCTGTGATCGGGAGGCATCCGGACGTCGGTGACCACGATGTCCGGACGATCTTGTTCCACGGCGGCGAGGAGAGCATCGGCGTCGCCCACGGACGCGATCACGTCGTGGCCCTCGTCGACCAGCAGGCGCACCAGACCCTCACGCAGCAACGTGGAGTCCTCGGCGACGATCACCCGCACGGGACGCTCGCCGTCACGACAGTCGGGCCGCCGACCGGGCTGTGCACGGTCAGGATGCCGTCCATTGCCGCGACACGACGGGACAGTCCGGACAGGCCGGACCCGCACGGGTCGGCCCCGCCGGCCCGTCGTCGACGATGGTTGCGAGAACGCGGTCGAACCTCTGATGGGTCACGGAAACCTCCACCAGTCGAGGCGAGGCGTGCTTGGCTGCGTTGGTCACCGCCTCCGAGATGACGAAGTAGAGAACCGTCTCCACCGCCGGACGTAACGTCTCCGTCAGTTCGTACGTGAATCGGACAGGGACACTTGCCCGTTCGGCCATCGTCTCGACCGCTGTGTGCAGACCGGCCTGATCCAGCGCGATCGGGTACACCCGGTTGGCGACCTCGCGCAGCTCGCTGATCGCTTCCTGGGATGCGACGTGGGCTTGGGTGAGGAGCTCGTGCAATTTCTCGGGTTCTTCGGCGCGACGAGCCCGGCCGATCAGCATCCCCACCGCCACCAACTGCTGCTGCACACCGTCGTGCAGGTCGCGCTCGATGCGGCGGCGTTCGTCGTCGATGGCATCGACCACGTGATCGCGGCTGCTCGTCAGCTCGGCCACCCGCTGGTGCAGCAACCGATCCGACTGCCGGCCGAGTACATGGACGGCGAACCAGCGGTCCAGCGAGCCCACCCCGGCCACCCCGACAACCGCGACGAAGATCAGGAGAGTTCCGGGCAGCGACACCAGCGCTACGAGTCCACCGTCGACCCGGTCGGAGTTCTCGACCAGCCCCCAGCTGCCGTTCAGGATCCACGCCGAGACCATCGAGCCGGCCACGAAGACACACAGAATCAGGAAGAGGACCACGCCGGTTCCGAGCAGTCCGATCGTCCAGCGCACACCGAGATACCAGCGACAGCGGCGAGGTGTCAGCACGTCTGTGTGGAGTGTGCCGTGAAAGCGCGTGATCCGCCGAATCTCCCACTCGCTCAAACCAAGTGCGCCCCGATCGACTGCAGCCCTCAACGGCAGTCCCCACCGACCGAGGACGCGCGCCAGCGCGAGGGCGAGTACTGCTGCCACGGTGAACAGGAGGGCCGGGACCGCCGTGACGCTACCGAGCAGAACTCCGGTCAGTGCCGTGAGCCAACGCCGCAGAACCGAGCTGATCGACATTCGATCCGCCAGGTCGGGTGGGGACACGCCATGGTTTGCCAGCACTCGAGCAGCGTAACCGAGCGTGGGGCCGCTGATATTGCGGAAAACCGCAAGGTTTCACGGAGGCAACCCCAGTCATGTTCGACGGTATTCCTCGATGTCCCGCAGTCAGGAAGTTCATAGCGTTTTCAGCGTCCTTCCTGACACACGACACCGACGAACAGGGGAATTGCAATGTCCAACTTACTGATTGCTGCAGCTGCCGAAACCGAGCAACTCGACGGGCTGGCCGGATGGGCGGTCGGTGTCATGGACGCGCTCGGCGGCCCCGGTGCCGCCGTTGTCGTCGGCGCCGACAACCTGTTCCCGCCGATCCCGAGCGAACTCGTTCTCCCACTTGCCGGGTTCTCGGCCAGTCAGGGAGTGTTCTCCTTCGGTGCCGCGCTCTTCTGGACGACGCTCGGCTCGGTCCTGGGCGCGATCATCGTCTACGCGGTGGGCGCACTCATCGGACGTGAGCGCACGCGAGCACTGGTGGCGCGGATCCCACTGATCAAGGCCAGCGACTTCGACCGAACGGAAGCGTGGTTCGCCAAGCACGGATCGAAGGCAGTGTTGCTGGGCCGCATGGTCCCGCTGTTTCGCAGCTTCATCTCCCTGCCGGCCGGAATCGAGCGGATGGGAATGACGAAGTTCCTCGTACTCACCACAATCGGCAGTCTGATCTGGAACACCATTTTCGTCACCGCGGGCTATCAGCTGGGCGAGAACTGGCACCTGGTCGACGCGTATGCCGAAATCCTGCAGAAGATCGTCGTCATGACGGTCGCGATTGCTGTCGTCGTCTTCGTGGCCTTGCGGTTGCGGTCTCGCCGCCGGGCCGGTCTGTGACGCCGGCCCGGCGACATGACTTGGATCTACCGCGACGTGGGACTGACGCGACGTGGAACTAGCGGGGCAGTCCTAACTTGTACTGCAAGGCGTAGGCCAGTTTGCCGGGCTTGGCGTCCGAGTACGGGGCCGAGAGCTTCCCGAATTCGCCCTTGGTGGCTGCCTTCCCGTCGTTCCATGCGTCCAGAGCGCCGAGTTCCGCTGCGGTTCGGCCACTGTCGATCACAGTGTCTTTCGGGGCCGCCACCTGAGCGCGGGAGACAGACTCGACGGTGTTCAGGTAGCTCGCCAGGTTGTTGCTGTCCCAGCCGCTGATATCGACAGAGCCGGAGTCGCGAACCCATGCACCCCAATAGAATTCCTGGAAGGGGATGGTGCCGGGGGTGAAGCCGATGTCGCGGGCGAAGTACATCAGGCTGCGGTACTTGTCGTTCTGGAACTTGGCGAGGCCGACTCCTGATGGAAGCTGCTCCACGGGAACCTCGTTGCCGTCGACGTCGTAGTTCCATACCCACTTCTCGGCCTTCATTCGCGCCCAGAAATCAGCAGGGCTCAGGTCACTGAGGTTCGCGACCACCCGCAGGCGAAGGTGCAGATTCGGTCCGCCGTCGGCCGTTTCGTAGAACGAGGTGAGCGTGTGGTGCCCGTCGGTCAGGTACGGCACACCGCCCGGCCCGATGACGACCGTCTTCATGGGCGCGATGGTGTCGGGCGTTTCCTGGCCGACGGGGACGGTGCAGGTGAACGACGACGGATTGTCCAGTCGGGCATCGGGCAACGCGGAGGCGGCCTCTTCCTGGCCGTTGGCCTCGCACCAGTCGTCGAATTTCTTGTTGATCTCGTCTTTGCCGAGGGTGTACCGACCGAGCTTGTAGTACACCTCGTCGTACCCGAGCGACGGTTGCGTCGCATGCACTTCGCCGATCGGGAGGTCGAGAAGCTCACCGGCTTCGGCACATTGGTAGCCGAGGCCTGCGGACGATCCGGTCGGGATGAGGTCTGCGACCTGACACAGCGGCGACGCGGTCCGGGCCGGAGCGGCCGTGGCAACGCCGCCCATGGACGCGGAGACGACAGAGACCAGTGCGAGTGTGCCCAGTCGGGCAGCTCTACGAAGCGAGGCCATTCGTGAAACTCCTATGAGTGCGAGTGAAGTTCCCCGGAGACTGTCGCACTCCGGTCACCGGCCGATGTCGCGGAACCGAACCACAGATGGTCTGGAGGTGAACGCACCACATCGCAGACACAGCCCTGGGATGGTGGTGTCAGAACTCGGCTTCAGGGTGCCGCAGTGGCGAGAATGCCACTATGGCTGCGGCGATGGCGAATACGACGATGACGCCGATCAGGGTGGGTCGTTCACCGATCATGCTGACCAACAGGCCTGCGATCACGGCACCGACGGCCGCCATGGTGCGGTTGACGGAGCGACTGGCGGCATTCACACGCCCGAGCGGCTCATCCGGGGTCAGCGCTTGCCAGTACCCCATCTCGTTCGCGTTCTCCGCTCCCGCCGCGAGGCCTTGCAGGCCGAGGGCTGCGAAAACCAGAACATGGCCGACCGTTGTATCGGTTGCGAGGGCTACGAGAATCCAGGCGAGGGGATACAACGTGCGGGCGAGGATGACTGCTGGACCCGAGCCGATTCGCTTGCCAAGCGTGTGGGCAATGGATGCTCCGAAGAGGCTGGCCGCACCGAACGTCGTCAGCAGCAATCCGTAGGTGTCGGCGCTGAACCCGAGTGAGCGAAGCGGGAAGAGCGACAGCACGGTCAATGCGGCTCCGTTGGCGAGGAACCACACGTGTGTCGAGACAGCGAGCGGGTTGAGCGTGCGGTGGCGATACGTGAACTTCAGACCGTCACGTACTTCGCGGGTCAGGTTGCGGGCGGGAGCAGTAGGTCGAGGCTCGTCCACATCGAGACTGGAATTGAGTGCTGCATCGATGAGATAGCTGATGGCATCGACGGCAATCACCAGGGGAGCGCCGATCAGGCCTACGAGTCCGCCTCCGACTGTCGGTCCCAATGTTGTTGCTGCCGCGTCGGCTTGGTCGAGTCGAGCGTTCGCCTGCACCAGTTGACTGCGTGGCACCAACCGAGGCAGCAACGACTGCATCGCAGCGAATCCGAACACCGAGAAGGATCCGTACAAGAGCAACACGATGATCAGTACCCAGATGTGAAGTAGGCCTGCGAGCCACAGGAGCGGTACAGCGCCGAGCGTCACTGCGCGGCCGACGCTGGCCCACACCAGAATCGGCTTGCGACGCCACCGATCGACGTACACCCCGGCGACCAACCCGAGTACCGCGTAGGGGATGAACTGTGCAGCGTTCACCACACCGACCTCGAAGGGTGTCGCGTCCAGAAGCTGCACGACCAAGATGGGCATCGCAACCGCTGTCACCGACGAGCCGGCCGAGCTGATCACTGCGGCCGTCAGAAACCGGCGAAACGACGAACGACGGCCCGGCGTCGAAACGTCACTCACGGGTTCTACTCACGATGCCTCCGCACCACCGACTCAGCGATCTTCGCGCAACATCGCGTAGACGAGGGTGTCGGTCCATTCACCCTTGCACCACCAGTTCTGGCGGAAGTGCGCTTCCTGACGCATCCCGACCCGCGCCGCCAACCGGGCCGACGCGTCGTTGCGGCCATCCAGCTGTGCGCTGATCCGGTGAATCTGGGGTAGCGAGAACACGTGCTCGACCAGCGCGTTCACTGCCTCGGTGGCGTATCCGCGGCCCGCGACGTCGGGGGAGAACGTCCACCCGAGCTCGACGAGGGCCGGGGATCCGTCGACCAACCATGCCTCGACGTTGCCCACCACCGTTCCCTCGTGTTCGACGACCATCGCGAGTGCCTGGGTGTGCAGTCCTGATCGCTTCATCCGTTTGCCCACTGCCGCAACGGCATCGGCGTGTGTCCACGCTTCGTGCAGAAGGTAGCGGCAGACTTCCGGGTCGCTGTAGTACGCGAGAATCCGGTCTGCGTCGTCGGGTTCGTACAGACGAAGGGTCAGACGCTCGGTGTGGATGGGCTCGACAGTCATAAGGCCGATTCTGCCCGACTTGCATTCACGCTGATTCGAACCCTGGTCGTAGACCCCGGTGTGATCGAAGGTGAGTAGTCGAACCTGCTCACACTCAACCGGAAGGCCTGTACCCATGGTCATGACGTCGTACGCCGCTCCCGCGGGACCCGTGGACACGCGCGTCGGCGATGCCTCCGACATCGGCGCCACACCCGTCTCGCCGAAAGACTCTGCGTGGCAGCGGTACCGATGGACGGTGCTGCGCGCCCTGTCACCGGTTGTCCTCCTCGTCCTGTGGCAGATCGCCAGTGCTGCCGGAGTCCTCTCCGAACGAGTGCTGCCCGCACCGTCACTGATCTTCGACGCGGGTCTGGAATTGCTGCGCAACGGTGAATTGGCCGACGCGCTGGCTATTTCCGGAACGCGTGTTGTTCAGGGACTCCTGCTCGGCGGGCTGATCGGGGTTGCGCTCGGAGCGCTGGTCGGGCTGTCGAAGCTCGCCGAGGCAACCGTCGACCCGCCGTTGCAGATGCTGCGCGCGTTACCGCACCTCGGCCTGATCCCGCTGTTCATCCTGTGGTTCGGGATCGGCGAGACTCCGAAGATCCTGCTGGTCGCTCTCGGAGTCGCGTTTCCGCTGTACCTCAACACGTTCTCGGCCATCCGTCAGATCGATCGCGACTTCCTCGACACGGCCGTCGTACTCGGGTTCTCGTGGCGTCAGCGGTTCACCACGATCATCCTGCCCAGCATCGCCCCACAGTTGTTGGTGGGACTTCGACAGTCGTTGGCTATCGCCTGGTTGTCGTTGATCGTGGCCGAGCAGATCAACGCCGAATCCGGACTGGGCTACATCATCAACAATGCGCGGGACTTCCTGCGGGTGGACACCATCATCTTCGGACTCGTCGTCTACGCGCTCATGGGAATCGCCACCGACGGCATCGTTCGAATCCTCGAAAAGCACGCCCTCCGTTACCGATTGGATGCCCGATCATGACCACGACAACCACGTCCGTCGCCACCTTGCACGGCATCGACAAGTTCTACGGCTCCAGTCACGTGCTGAAGGGCGTCGACCTGTCCATCGAGCGAGGCGAAATCGTGTCGCTGGTCGGACGATCCGGCTCCGGCAAGTCGACCATTCTGCGCGTCCTGGCCGGACTGTCCACGGACCACACGGGTGAGCGGCATGTCGCCGGACATCCCGCGGTGGCGTTCCAGGAACCACGTCTGTTTCCGTGGCGGTCGGTCCGGCAGAATGTGTCCTACGGTCTGAACACCGCGGGCGTGACGGGCAACGAGGCACTGATCGCCGCGGATGCCACCCTCGACGAGGTAGGTCTCGCCGAGAAGAGGGACGCATGGCCACTCACACTGTCGGGTGGTCAAGCTCAGCGCGCAGCACTGGCGCGGGCGTTGGTGGGGGAGCCCGAACTGCTGCTCCTCGACGAACCGTTCGGCGCGCTGGACGCACTCACGCGGCTCACCATGCAGTCGCTCTTGCTCGATCTGTGGGGACGGCACGGCTTCGGCATTCTGCTGGTCACCCACGACGTCGACGAGGCAATCGCCCTGGGGGACAGGGTGGTGGTGCTCGACGGGGGTGCCGTTTCCGAGACCGTCCCCGTCGACCTGCCTCGTCCCCGCGACCGGGGAACAGCCGGATTCTCTCGCATTCGCACTCACTTGCTCGGCGCTCTCGGCGTCCACTGATTTTACTGATACGAAGGATCTTTCACGCATGTCATCACCCGCTCGACACCGATCTCTGCGCGCCCTCAGCGTGCTGGCCGCCCTGTCCCTGACGGTCGTCGGACTCACCGGCTGCGTCTCCCGTGGCAGCGACACCGCGACCACCGAAGCCCCGGCACTCGTCTCCAACGACCAGCTCGCCACGGTCACCCTCGACGTCGGCGACCAGAAGGGTGGCACCGAGGCGCTGCTTCGCGCATCGGGGGAGCTGGACTCGGCTCCCTACGATGTCGCGTTCTCCACCTTCACCTCCGGCCCGCCTCAGGTGGAGGCCGCAACGGCCGGCCAGATCGACTTCGCGGTTACGGGCAACACGCCGCCGGTGTTCGGTGTGGCAGCCAACGCGCGCATCAAGGTCGTCTCCGCCTACAGCAACGATGCGAGTGGGGATCAGATTCTCGTGCCGGCAGATTCGACTCTCGCGTCGTTCGCAGACCTGCGAGGTAAGAAGATCGCAGTGGGCAAGGGAAGTTCGGCGCACGGCCATGTGCTGCTCCAGCTGCAGAAGGCGGGCTTGACCACCGACGACGTTCAGCTGGTCTTTCTCCAGCCCGCCGATGCGCTGACGGCATTCACCTCCGGTGAGGTCGATGCCTGGGCGATCTGGGATCCGTTCACCGCGATAGCGCAGGTGCAGAACGGCTCGAAGACGCTGACGACCGCCGAGGGCGTCGCCAACGGTTACGGCTTCGGTATCGCCTCGCAGCAGGCATTGGACGATCCCGCGAAGAACACTGCCCTCCAGGACTTCGTGGTTCGTCTGGCCAAGGCGTCCGCATGGGCGGAGGCCAATCCGGCCGAGTGGGCGGCGGCGTACTCCGCGGCCGTCGGAATCGACCCGGCTGCGGGTGAATTGGCGCAAGGACGAAGCCAGCGACCCGCAATTGCATTGGACGACACTGTGATCGAGTCCGAGCAGGCGCTCTTCGATGCGTTCGTCAAGAGCGGAAGTATCCCCGGCGGCAACACGTTCGCAGACTTCGTCGACACGCGGTACAACGACGCCATCGCCGACGCGACCGCCTCGACCAACTGATCACCCACCACGTCGTAGGAGTTCACTCGTGACCGCACGCATCTTCTGGTTTCTCCCCACCGCAGGCGACGGCCGCTCCATCGTCGGCGCGTCCCACGCATCCGGCAACCTCCGCGAACCGGTCGGGTTTCGTCGCCCGTCGCTGCGCTACCTCACCGAGGTCGCCCAGGCCGCGGACCGACTCGACTTCGAGGGTGTGCTGACCCCGACGGGAACGTGGTGCGAGGACGCATGGCTGACCACGGCCGCGTTGCTGCAGAGCACCCGACGGCTGAAGTTCCTCGTCGCCTTCCGCCCCGGCCTCACACCGCCCACGTTGGCGGCGCAGCAGGCCGCGACGTTGCAGCGGTTCTCGGAAGGGCGTGTGCTGTTCAACATCGTCACCGGTGGCGACGACGTCGAACAGCGTCGGTTCGGGGATTGGATCGATCACGATCGGCGCTACGCCCGTACCGACGAGTTCCTCGGACTCGTGCATCGAATCTGGACCGAGTCGTCGGTCGATCACGAGGGCGAGTTCTTCAGGGTCGCCGACGCTCGGGTGTCGGAAGCGCCGGACCCGTTGCCCGAGTTCTGGTTCGGTGGTTCGTCCGATCCCGCTCTGGCCGTCGCCGCCAAGCACGTCCAGACGTATCTGACGTGGGGTGAGCCGCCCGCCGACGCTCGCGCCAAGATCGAGAAGGTACAGGCGCTGGCGGATGCCCAGGGCCGCAAGCTGACCTACGGCATCCGGCTGCACACCATCAGCCGCGACACGTCCGAAGAGGCGTGGGCCGTCGCGCAGAAGCTCCTCGACGAGCTCCCCGAGGAGCAGGTGTCCCAGGCACACGCGCTGCACTCGTCGTCGCAGTCCGAGGGCCAGCGGCGGATGGCGGCCCTGCACGGTGGCAGCAAGGACTCGCTCGAGATCTACCCAAACCTGTGGGCCGGTGTCGGCCTGGTTCGCGGCGGTGCGGGTACGGCTCTGGTGGGCTCACACGAGGAGGTCGCGAATCTCATCGGGGAGTACCACGACGCCGGATTCGACGAGTTCATCCTCTCGGGCTACCCGCATCTCGAGGAGGCGTATCACTTCGCCGAGGGAGTGCGTCCCATCCTCGACGCGCGCGGAATCACCGTTCCGGCGCGCCGGGTGTAGTTCTCGGTTCGAGTGGGTGGGCTACCAACCCTGGGCAACACTGCGGGGGAGCAGGTGGCCCATGTGAGCGCGCTTGGTTTCGAGGTAGTGAATGTTCGCCTGCGCCGCACCCACGATGATCGGTAAGCGGGTACTGACATCGACACCGTGCGCTTCGAGGCCGCGAATCTTGTCCGGGTTGTTCGTCAGCAATCGAACGGTCGTCAGCCCGAGGTCGTGGAGAATGGCTGCCGCGCCGCCGTATTCGCGTCCATCGGCAGGCTCGTCGAGTTCGAGGTTGGCCTGCACGGTGTCGAATCCCTCGTCCTGAAGTCGGTATGCGGCAAGCTTCTTCAGCAACCCGATTCCGCGACCTTCGTGACCGCGGAGGTAGACGAGTACGCCTCCTTCGGTGGCGATCCGCTCGAGAGCGGTGGTGAGTTGTGGGCCGCATTCGCATCGCTGCGACAGGAACGATTCGCCGGTCAGACATTCCGAGTGAACGCGAACCATGGCGTCGTTGCGGACATCTCCCGAGACGAGCGCCACGTGCTCGGCGCCGGTTTCGAGGTCGAGGTAGCCGAACATCCGGAACTCGCCGTGCGGTGTGGTGAGAACGGTCTCCACGATTCGTTCCACACGAGCGGGGACCGCCACCGGCGCGGGATCGACGAGCCGGCGATAAGCGATGAGTTCCTCGATGGTCAGTACCGGCAGATGCATGCGAGAGCCGAGGCGTTCGATCTCGTGGAACTGCATCATCGAACCGTCGTCGGCGACGAGTTCGGCAATCACACCTACCGCAGGAAGCCCGGCGAGCGCGCACAGGTCGACGGCTGCTTCGGTGTGACCCGGACGTTCGAGGACGCCACCGGGGCGTGCCCGGAGCGGTAGGACGTGGCCGGGACGGATGATGTCGGTGGCGACGGAACCGGGATCGGCCAGGACCTGCAGGGTTCTGGCTCGATCCGCAGCGCTGATTCCGGTGGTGATGCCCACGGCCGCATCGACAGTGACGGTGTAGGCGGTCTTCTTCGGGTCCTGATTGTTCGACACCATCGGCGGTAACTCCAGGGCGTCCGCGCGGGCGTCACTCATCGGAGCGCACAGCAGGCCCGAGGTGTTGCGGACGGTCCACGCCGTCCACGCAGGAGTGACCCGGTCGGCCGCGAGGATGACGTCGCCCTCGTTCTCGCGATCGGCCGAGTCGGTGACGAACACCGGCTTTCCGGCTCGAAGTGCATCGAGGGCATGCTCGACGGCACTCATCACAGATCCACAGCGAGACGTCGGAACTTGCTGCCGTGAAACACTATCGGTGCAATACCGTCCTTGATCTCGAGTTCATTGATGCGCATCAGCACGATGTCGTGGTCACCGGCAGTGATCTGCTCGGTCACCGTGGCGTCGAGCCACATGCTCGCGCCGTCGATGAAGACTGCACCGTCGTCGGTCGTCGTCGTGGTCAATCCCTCGAAGCGGTTTCCGGTCTTCTGCGCGAGGGTTCGTGCGGCGACGTCGTGGAGCTCACCGAGGACGCTGATACCGATGCGCGGTGCTGCTGTGAACTTGGGCCACGTCGTCGAGGTGTCCTGTACGCAGAAGGCGACGAGAGGCGGATCGATGGAGACCGCGACGAAGCTGCTCGCTGCCATACCGACCTGTACCCCGTCGATTTCTGCGCAGACGGCGACAACACCACTGGGAAACTGCCCGAACGCGTTTCGTAGCACGGACTGGTCGAGGCTTGTGGTGGTCAGGGTCATGATGCATCCGTTCGGGTTCGGGCTGCGGCGACGATGGTGTCGCCCCAGCGTGAGACGTAGTCGGCGATAAGAGAATCGGTGGTGTAGGTGGAATCGATCAGGTAAAGCCCTGGGGCGGGGGTGATGGCGCCCAATTCGACCAGAACATGCTTGAGAAACATGTCCGGTGCCATCGCATGAGCGGGCCCGGCACCCAACATGAGTGGAACGGCAACGACATTCTGCAGGCCGGTGCCTCCGGCGAACTGGTCGAGGAACAGCTTGAGTACCCCGGTGTACGTCGCCTTGAAGGTCGGACTGGCGAAGACGACGAGATCCGACGAGGCGACGGATTCGACGGCGGCCGCCACTGCAGCATCGCCCCAGCCGAGCAGCCCGGCGCCGAGTGTGATCACGTCGACGGTATTGCCGGGCTCACCCGTCAGTGCGGTGGCGAGAACACGCGCCGCATCGAGGGTGCGCGACTCGGGTTTCGGATTGCCCGCTACTACAGTGATTTTCATTCGTGAACCTTTTCTTCGAGGCGACGGCACCAGCCAACACGTTGTGCGTGACGGTCCGGAGACTCCATCGTTGCGGAACCATTGCGCCGCTCCCAGCGGATGTTTCAGCGGTCTGTACTGCGGTGATATGGCACCCTGGCGATCACAACGCCACCACGTCAGAAGGCGGCGAGGTTCTCGCGGAACGTGGTTCGGGAGTATCCGTCGCGAATTGCTCCGCGTCGACGCAGTGCGGGAGCGAGACCGTCACTGATCTCGGAGATGACCTTGCGAGTAACGGGGGATGCGATGAGGAATCCGTCGCCGCCGACGAACTCCATTGCCTCCACCATCTTTTCGGCCACGGTTTCGGCCGTTCCGACGAGTTCCATGGATTCGGTCGTCGGGTAGTTGGCGACGATCTCGCGCAAAGTCTTGCCGGTTTTCGCCATGTCCGCCAACGTGCTCTGGTGCCCGTTGTACTGGGTCAGATCCGGTACCGGTGCGTCGATGTCGAATTGCGAGAAGTCGGTGCTGCTGAAGTAGGACATCGCGGAGAGTATGCCGTCGATGTTGTTCTTCTGGACTTCGCGCATCCGGTCGCGCTTCACGGCGGCCTCGTCGTCGGTGTCGGCCATGATGGGACTCACCAGGAACAGCACTTTCACGTCGTCCGGCTTACGACCGTACTCGACCAACCGTCGGCTGATGTCCTCTCGGTACTCCTTCATCGCGTCGAGTCCGCGGACGTTGGCGATGATGGTGTCCGCGTGTTTTGCACCGAATGCGCGGCCGGCGGCAGAGCCCCCTGCCTGGCAGATCACCGGGCGCCCCTGGGGACTGCGCGGAACGTTCAGCGGGCCTCTCGACGAGTAGTACTCACCCTCGAAGTCGATCCGATGGATCTTCTGGTGATCGGCGAACACTCCGGACTCCGGGTCGAGGACAAGAGCATCCTCGTCCCACGAATCCCACAACTGCGAGACGACGTCGACCCATTCGTCGGCCATCTCGTATCTGAGATCGTGCTCGATCTGTTTGGGCAATCCGTAGTTCTGCGCGGCTCCGTCGGCGCTCGCGGTGACGAGGTTGATCCCGACGCGGCCCTTGGTCACATGATCGAGGGTCGACATCAATCGTGCGGCGAGAAACGGTGGGTAGAACGTCGTTGCGACGGTGGCGATGATGCCGATTCGTTCGGTGGCGTCGGCCATCAGTGGGACGAGTGGCATCGGGTCGAAACGCACGGTGGTCCCGCGTCGAACCGAGCTCTCGAAGGTTCCGCGGTACACGTCGGACAACACCGAGGAATCCTCGAGCATGATGTAGTCGAACCCGGCGCGCTCCAGGCTCTTTGCCGCATCGACGAACAGATCGGGGCGACCGATGTCCGACGCCACGTTGCCCGACCACGGTTGGTTCCAGCCGTAGACTCCGAATCCGGTGGTGAAGAACCACCCGAGGTGCATCATCGGGCAACGCCCGAGTGGAGTCGATCGGTGGACAACTGCGTCGGCTCGACGCTGTCGGCGGAAGCGTGCTCGTTCATGCCAATCCTCTCGTGACGGTGGGCAACTCATCGGTTGCTCATGAACGAAGCCTGCTGCAACGGGATTACTCAACGTGGCGCAGGCGTAAATGAGTTATTACGCCGCGAACAACCGCTGCTCGAGCGGTTTGTCGGTTCCGATAACGCCGCTCGATGCCGGCGTGCAGGGTTACCGAGACCTACGTCACTACGGCGTTAATAAAGTTACGGTGGCTCTGACCAGCGGATTCAGGCGGCGTAATACTTCAGTTACGCCGGAGGTCGCTTTCAGTAATGCGTGTCGAGAAAGCTGTGCGAACAAGCAGCAGATCTGCTGGAGACAACCGGCTTGGAGGATCTTGATGAGTGGCAATTCGCGCACTGCGTACGCCGAGATCGACGTCGAACACCTGGGCAAGAGTTTCGATCGCACGGGATCCAGCACACCGGCTGTCGACGACATCGACATGACGATCACGTCGAGTTCGGCAATCGGAATCGTCGGTGAGTCGGGATCCGGCAAGTCGACGTTGGTTCGGATGATGTGCGGGCTGCTCTCGCCGACGACGGGTTCCGTGCGATACAACGGAGCCGAACTGAACGGTGTGCTGTCCTCGAAGGCAGGCAGGCGTGAATTCCGGTCGAAGGTGCAGTATGTCGCGCAGGACACGACATCGTCCTTCGATCCACGCCGAACACTGCGTGATGCGGTACGACTACCTGCCCTCCGGCTTCTCGGGATGGACACCAAGGCCGCAGACGCACGAGTGGACGAGACATTGGAGTCCCTCGAAATTCACCCCTCGATGGCGGACCGGTATCCCTCGGAGGTCTCAGGAGGTCAACGGCAGCGTTTCTCGATAGCCCGGGCCTTGGTCGTTCGGCCCCGGATATTGCTGTGCGACGAGGTGGTGTCCGCGTTGGACGTCTCGGTTCAGGGCGCGATCCTGAACATGCTTCGTCGGTACTGCATCGAATCGGAGTGCGGACTGGTCTTCGTCTCGCACGGGCTCCCCGCAACAGCCTTCATCGCGCGCGACCTGGTCGTCATGCGGAACGGAGTCGTCGTCGAGCACGGCAGCACCGACGATGTCGTCGAGCGACCGCAGGACCCTTACACGGCGGAGCTGCTCGACGCGTACCGCGGTGACGAGGCAGTCGAGCAACTCGCCGTGGCGGCTGCGCGATGAAGACATTTCTCGGACGTCAACGGTGGTGGCTCGGCCGAGTGGCCGTCCTACCGCTGCATCTGCTGGTCTTCGCGGTCGCCGCGTTCTTCCTGGTACGCGCTATCCCGGGTGACCCGGCCCGCGAAGTGGTCGGTCCCGAAGCCACCGAAGCCGACTATCTGGCGACGAAGGCCGAACTCGGTCTCGACGGCAGCCTGTGGTCTCAGTTGATGTCGTATCTGAGCGACCTGCTGCACTTCGACCTCGGCAACGCGATCATGACCGGCAGGCCGGTGACAACCGATATCGCAGACCGGCTACCGGGCATGCTCGAACTCGCAGGAATTGCGTTCTTGTTTCTCCTGGCGATCACCTTGCTGCTGTCGGCAGTAGTCGTCTCCCGGCCCAGATCCATTGCTGCGCGGGCTGTTCGCGGTTACGCCCAGGCAGCCGGAGCCGTTCCGGAATTCGTCGTCGGAGTGGTCGGAATCTTCCTGTTCTACGCCACGCTGCAGGTGGTTCCCGCCCCTACCGGCCGAGTGCGGGCCGGACTGACCGAACCCGAGCCGCTCACCTCGTTCCCGCTGCTCGACGCGATTCTGCGGGGAGACACCGTTGTGGTGTCCTCGATGGTCTCGCACCTGCTGCTCCCGATCGCTGTGCTGGTGCTCTCGGTCACCCCGATTCTGCTCAAACAGCTTCTGACAGCTCTCGATTCGAGTCTCACCGCGCAACCGACGATGTTCAAGATCGCCACCGGCTCGGCCCGCAAGTACATCTATGCAAGTGCGTACCGGCGAGCATTGCCGCCGACCGTCGCGTTGTTCGGCATGGTCTTCGGTTCTCTACTCGGCGGTGCGGTCATCCTCGAGACCCTGTTCGGCCTCGGCGGCATGGGCCGATACGCCGTCGAGGCAGTCGCGGCGACGGATTTGATTGCGCTGCAGGGGTTCCTGCTCGTCGTCGCTGCAATCTCGCTGATCGTGTTCCTGTGTGTCGATCTCGTCAACATGTTGCTCGACCCGCGGCGCAAGCCGGGCCGAGCAGGAGGTGGTTCCTGATGGTTGCTCTGGTACCGAAGAAAGTCGAGTCCGATACTCGCAGTGCGAGGCCGCCGACACGGAGATCGGTCTCGGTCGGCACAATAGTGCTCTTCGTTCCGCTGGCCCTGATTCTGCTGATAACCCTGATCGGGCCGTGGATCGTCCCGTTCGATCCGACCAAGGTCGTCGGCGCACCCTCTCTGTCACCGGATTCCGAGTTCCTTCTCGGCACCGACTCCAACGGACTCGACGTGTTCTCGCGCACCATCGCCGGTGCCCGCATCGACGTGACGATCGCCCTCGCGGTCACGGTTGCCGCAACCGTGGCGGGAATTCTGATCGGTCTCACCATCGGAATGAACGAGGCAGGCCGCGGACTCGGCGGCTTTCTGGCCCGCGGCGCGGCGCGCTTCCTCGATCTGCTCGAAGCCGTTCCCACAGTGATCGTCGCCTTGGTTGTCGTGTCGTTCTTCGGAACGTCCTCGATCACCATGATTTTCACGCTCTCGATCATTCTCGCGCCGATTCAGGCGAGGCTCGTCCGCACCGAAGTACTACGGGTGCGCGGCGACGCGTATCTCGACGCGGCCCGCCAAGCTGGATTGTCCGAGACGCAACTGGTGTTTCGACACGTGTTGCCCAACTCGTCGGTCCCCGCGCTGCAGAACGCCTCGGTCGTGTTCGGCATGACGATCATCCTCACCGCAGCGCTCGGCTTCCTCGGTGTCGGTCTGCCGCCGCCCACCCCCGAGTGGGGATCGATGATCACCCGCGGTGCAGGCGATGCCGCCATGGGAAAGCTGTGGTCGGCAGGCGCTCCCGCGTTCGCGCTGTGTCTGACCGTCGCCTCGGTGGCGATCGTCGGTCGTAGGTTGACCAAAGGCACCCGCCGCTCCCATTGACAGCGGCCGTCTGCCGCAACGGACAGTGCGGTCCGCGAAAACCTCCCTTGTCCAATATCTCCCGCGATCGAAGCCACCGGCTCGACCGGCGATGACACCTGCACTCGTGCACCGAAGAAGGAGAACAAATCCTCGTGAAAACCTCTCATCGTCTTTCCATCGGACTCAGGTGGACGGTCCCGTTGCTCGTCGGTGCCCTCGCGTTGAGTGCCTGTTCGGACGGCGGAACCGAGTCCTCGGCGTCGACCCCCGGCGAAATCGTCGTGGTGACACCGGATCAGGCGTCGAATGTGGTGCGCGACTACGGCTACACCGCAGGCACCGACAATCAGGACGTCACCAACAATATGCACGCCCAGCTGATTCGCAAGCCGTACGTCGAGGAGGACGGCTCGGATGCACTGGTGCAGGACTTCTACAATTTCGAGCCGTACCTGGCGGAGAGCTACGAGGTCAGCCCCGACCAGCTCGTCTACACCTTCTCCCTGAAGCAGGGCGTGATGAGTGCGCACGGCAACGAGCTCGACGCCGACGACGTGCTGTGGTCCTTCGAGCGCAAGTTCGCCACCCCGGGTGGCGGTATGGCCGGCTATTACAAGCCGATGTTGACCGACCCGGCAACCCAGATCACGAAGGTCGACGACTACACCGTCAGTTTCACGGTGGAGAAGGCCGGCTACGGACTGACGCTGTTGGCCAACCTGGCCGAGAACATCGGGTCGATCTACGACAGCAACTACCTCATCGAGAACGCCACTCCCGAGGACCCGTACGCCGTCGCGTGGGGTGCCGAGGACATGATGCGCGGCAACTTCGGTTACGGCGCATACATGTTGGAGTCCGTCACTCCCGGCCAGGAGATCGTCATGACGGCGAACCCCAACTTCGTTCTCGGTGAGCCCGAGGTGAAGCGCATGATCCGACGCGTCGTGGCCGACCCCGCGACGAGAGCGAACATGGTCACCCGCGGCGACGCAGATGTCGCGCTGGCGTTGCGCTCGTCGGACCAGGCCACGCTGGAGAGCAACGACGCGGTGACCGTCCCGACGACGACTTCGAATCAGTACCTGCTGTTCTCGATGAACACCACCACTGCGCCGTTCGACGACGTGCGCGTTCGCCAGGCGATGGCATACGCGATCCCGTACGACCAGATCATGTCCGACGTCTTCTTCGGCAGGGCATACAAGTACAACCACGTACTCGACGACAAGGCACCGAACTGGGACGGGAGCGATCTTCCCCAGTACGACAGCGACCCCGAGCGAGCCAAGTCGCTGCTGGCGGAGGCCGGCTTGACCGATGGTCTTGCGTTCACCCTCAGCGTCAACAATCAGCTTCCGGCGGCGCAGGACACGGCGATTCAGATCCAGTCGTTCGCGGCCGAAGCGGGCATCGACGTCACGATCGCGGAAGTGCCTGCAGCGCAGCTCAATGCCGACACCTTGGCCGGAAAGGTGCAGGCCAGCCTCAGCATCGGTGCATCGGTGACGATGACTCCGCCGTACTCGCTGCAGTTGCTCACCCAGCCGGGTGGCGGCTCCAATATCGCGCTGTGGAACGACCCCGAGTTCCTCGCGATGGTGGACCAAGGGCTCGATGCCGGTGATGCACTGAGCCCCGAGGCCGGAGTGTTCTGGAATCAGGCAGAGCTCCGCATGACCGAGCAGGCACCCTACATCTTCATCGCCAGGGTACGGCCCTCGGTGGCCCTCGACGCCGGCATCGGCGGGTTCGTACAGCGCACCGATTTCCGGATCGACTACTCCAATCTGACGCTCGGTTCGTAGAGCGCACTCCCGCAGGCAGTTCGGTCGGTGGTCATATCGGGCTTCCCGACCGAACTGCGTGCGGAAACGCCCGTGATTCGCGGCGAAATCCGACGGCTACCGAGAACGTGGCCGGGCGAAACATCCGCGCGGTGTAGTTGATCTACACCGAGGAAGAACGACCAGCGAGGAACGAATGTGACCATGACAGACAACAGATTTCATCTCGGTTGGTTCGGCAGCTTCGTACCGACGTCCTGGAACACCGCGTTCGAGGGTTCCGACAGTGGAGACTGGTTGAACGGAGATTTCTACGTCGACTTCGCCAAGACCCTCGAGCGCGCGTGCTTCGACTTCCTGCTCCTCGAGGATTCGTCGATGGTCTCCGATACCTACGGCGGCAGTTCGGAAGCGACCCTGAAGACCGGCGGGTGGGCACCGAAAGGTGATCCGATGGCATTGGCTCCCTTGCTCACCCGGGCCACCAGTCATCTCGGTATCGCCTTGACCGCATCGACGTCCTTCTATCCGCCCTATCTTCTCGCACGCTCGATCTCGTCGCTCGATCACCTGTCCTCGGGTCGTATCGGGTGGAACGTAGTGACCTCGAGCGAGGATCGTGCAGCCCAGAACTTCGGTATGGACGCGCTACCCCCGCACGACGAGCGCTACGTGCGCGCTGACGAGTACGTGGAACTGGTCGAGAAGCTCTGGGACTCGTGGGATGCCGATGCTGTGGTGATGGACCGCGCAACGTCCACCTATGTCGACCACACCAAGGTCCACACCATCGACTTCCAGGGTAAGTACTACTCCTCACGCGGGCCGCTCAACACTCTGCCGTCACCGCAGGGGCGACCGGTCATCACGCAGGCGGGCGGCTCGCCTGCCGGCCGCGACTTCGCGGCCAAGCATGCGGACATGATCATGGCGCTGCCCAAAGGTGTTGCAGCGATGAAGGAGTACCGGTCCGACATCAGGCGCCGGATGGCACTACACGGCCGCGATCCCGATTCGGCGAAGGTGATGTACGTGGTCTCGCCCATCCTCGGTGAGACCCACGAGGATGCGCTTGCGCGTAAGGATCGCAAGGCGGCGGCGGTTCGAGCCAATCCTGCGGGTGTGCTCATCGGCTGGTCGGCGAGCATGGAGATCGACTTCTCCACGTTCGATCTCGACAAGCCGATGCCCGAGGACGTGCACACCAACGGACATCAGTCCACGTTGGAGAACTTCCGCAACTGGGCCGACGGTCGAACGCTCCGCGAGGCCTGCGTGGCCTACCGAACCGAATCGATGGAGCTGGTCGGTACACCGGATGCTGTTGCCGCGCAGATGGGCGACGCCATGGCAGAGGTCGGCGGGGATGGCTTCTTGATCTGGAGCCAGCCGCACAACCGGCGGTACATCGGTGAGATCGCAGACGGACTCGTGCCCGCTCTACAGAGCCGAGGTCTGATGCGGACCGAGTACAGCAGCGATCATCTGCGCGACAACCTGCTCGAATTCTGACCCTCTCACTCGTTTCGTATCTGGAGAAAACTATGACTGCCAACAAATTTCACCTCGGATGGTTCCTCGGAGCCGGCTTCGGCGTTCAGTCCTGGAACCAGCCGTGGTCGGGTACCGGTGCGACCGACTGGATGATGCCCGATCAGTACGTGGACCTGGCGCACTCGCTTGAGCAGGCGTGTTTCGACTTCCTCATCATGGAGGACTCGGTGCAGGTCTCGGACACCTACAAGGGTTCGATGGAGTACTACCTGGCAACGGCATCCGCGGCACCGAAACACGATCCTGCCGTCCTCGCCGGAATCCTGTCGTACACGACGAAGCATCTCGGCATCGTTCCGACCCTGACCACCACCTTCTACCACCCGTACACCGTGGCGCGTCTGATGTCGACGCTCGACCATATCGCCGAGGGACGAATCGGCTGGAACATCGTCACCGGCAGCAACACTCGCGCCGCGCAGAACTACGGATTCGATATGCCCGAACACGATCTCCGCTACGACATCGCCGACGAGTTCGTCGAGCTCGCCTGCAAACTGTGGGACTCCTGGGAAGACGGAGCGGTGCATGCGGACACCTCGGCGGGCGGCATCTACGCCGACCACGAGAAGGTCAACCGAATCGATTTCGAGGGCAAGTTCTTCAAGTCGAGGGGACCGCTGAACACCATCCCCAGCCCGCAGCGTCGGCCGGTGTTTCTGCAGGCAGGTGGCTCGGACAAAGGCAAGGAGTTCGCCGCCAAGCATGCCGACGCCATCATCTCCAATCCCCATGGCACCGAGAAGATGCGACGCTACCGCGAGGACATCCGCCAGGGTGCCGTCGAGGCCGGCCGCAACCCCGACGACGTCAAGGTGATGTACCTGATCTCCCCGATCCTCGGTGAGACGACGGCCGAGGCCAAGGCCAAGCAGAAGCGTCGGGCAGATGCAGCGTCGAGCAATATCGACGCGCTCCTCGCCGGGCGTTCGCACCTGTCCGGTATCGATCTGAGCCAGTTCGACCTCGACGAGCCGCTGCCGGCAGATCTCGAAAGCAACGGGCACCGAAGCAGTTTCGCCGAGTTCAAAGGCGACGGAACGCAGACCCTACGCGAGCGCATCACCGGCCACAGCGCCATCGACACCCTGGATTTCGTCGGTACTCCCGACGACGTCGCCGACATGATGGACGGCGTCATGCAGGAGGTGGGCGGCGACGGCTTCCTCATTGCGGGAGCTCCGATGAACCGGCGCTACGTCGCCGAGATCACCGACGGGTTGGTGCCCGCGCTCAAGCGACGTGGACTGACTCGAACGTCGTACGAGCACAGTCACTTCCGCGAGAACCTTCGCGCATTCTGATCGACCGACCGTAGGTCTCGACACAAGAGGAGAAGACATGTTCCACCTTGGTTGGTTCTTGAGCTGGCAGGTGCAGTCGTGGAACCAGATGTGGTCGGGGGAGGGCGGCACCGAATGGAACCACCCCGAGCTGTACATCGACATGACTCGATCGCTCGAACGTGCCGGATTCGACTACATCATGTTCGAGGACGGTTCGTTCGTCCCGGACTCGTTCGGTGGTTCGTCCGAGTGGTGGCTGGCCAATGCGCGGTCGGTGCCCAAGCAGGACCCGAACTCGTTGCTTCCCATTCTGAGTCAGCACACCGAGCGTCTCGGCCTCATCGCCACGATGACGACGTCGTTCCATCCGCCGTACATGGCGGCCCGCACGGCAGCCACGCTCGACCACCTCAGTAACGGGCGCGCCGGGGTCAATCTGGTGACCTCGCACAACGTGCGCACGGCACAGAACTTCGGCTACGAGGAAATGTTCGAGCACGATCATCGGTACGAGATGGCCGACGAGTGGATCGACCTCGTCAAGCAACTGTGGTCCTCGTGGGAGCCGGACGCAGTGCGCCTAGACCGAGAAGCGGGCGTTTTCGCGGATTTCGCCAAGGTCCACAACATCGATTTCAAGGGCAAGTACCACTCGTCCCGCGGACCGCTGAACACCACTCCGACGCCGCAGGGCCGACCGGTGATCTGCCAGGCCGGCGGTTCTCCTGCAGGCCGCGGCTTCGCCGCCAAACACGCCGAAACCATTCTGGCTCAGGTCGAGAGCGTCGAGGCCATGAAGACGTACCGCGACGACGTCCGTGCCCGCATGATCGTGGAGGGGCGGGACCCAGATTCGTGCAAGATCATGTTCATCGTCAGCCCGGTACTCGGTGAGACTCAGCAAGAAGCGCAGGACAAGAACGAGCGGATCCTCGACGGCTTCCGCAACAACATCGACGTCAATCTGGCCTCGATGTCCTATGCGAGCGGTATCGACTTCTCGAAATTCGATCTGGACGCGCCGATTCCCACCGTCGAGACCAATGCGGGCCGGGGAACGATGGCCCTGATCGGTGCCAACACCACCGGGATGACACTGCGCGAGGCGGCGAGCTCGGACATCAGGAAGTCCGTGCAACTGATCGGCACAGCCGACGCGGTGGCGGAGCAGATGGGTGATATCGCGGCCGAGGTCGGCGGTGACGGTTTCCTCATCGCAGGAAGCGTGAACCGGCGGTACATCAGTGAGATCGCCGATGGTCTGGCGCCCGAGCTGCGTAAGCGTGGACTGATTCGTGACGGATATGCGCACGAACTGTTCCGCGACAACCTGATGGACTTCTGATCGTCGCTGCAGGGGTCGGCCCGTCGACGCAGGTGCGACCCGACTCGTATCCCTGGCGCGTGCTGTCGGTCACCGGACTCGGGATGAGCATCACGTTCGTATCGGTGTCGATGCTCCCCGTCGCTCTACCGGACATGAGTGCGGGACTCGGAGCCTCTGCAGCGCAAACCGATTGGTTCATACTCGCGTACCTGCTCACCACGGCAGTGTTCATTCTGGTGCTCGGCAAACTCGCCGATCTTGTCGGACGCCGACCGGTGTATCTCGCAGGCTTGGCCTGTCTGACAGTCAGTGCCGCGGTGATCGCGTCGGCGACGGACCCCGACATCGTGATCGGCTTACGCGTCGTGCAGGGCATCGGCGCGGCGGCAGTGATCACCAACACCACTGCGCTTCTCGTCGAAGCGTTCGAGCCGCAGAAGCTCTCGATCGGTATCGGCTGGAACATCACGATCATGTCGCTCGCCATCTCTGTCGGACCGTTGCTCGGTGGCGTTCTGACCGAAACCGTCGGGTGGCGTGGGGTGTTCGGAATCGTGGTTCCGCTGGGCGTTGTCGGGACGGTCTGGGCATGGATCACCCTGCGCCGCACACCACGTCCGACGGCCGGGGCACCCTTGGACTACGGCGGTGCGCTGGGCTCGATGGTCATCCTCGGTGGCCTGGTCTACGGGGTGAATCGCGGTGGCAGTGGCGGTTTCGGAGCGTGGCAGTCGGTGGTACCGCTGGCGTGCGTCGTGGTCGCTGTGCCGCTGTTCTGGTGGTGGGAGAAGCGAGCCGCAGATCCGATCGTGGATCCGAAACTGCTGGCGGACAGATTCCGCGGCAGTGCCTACACCGCATCGTTCCTGGTGACGATGGCGGAAGGCGCGGTGGCCGTGACCATGTCGCTCTACCTGCAGAGTGTCGTGGGCTCGAGTCCCATCGACGCCGGATTGCAGATCACCGCACTTGCCGTCGGCACCACCGTGATGTCGCCGATCGCGGGCACGCTGGCCACGCGGGTATCGACGCGGACGTTGACGACGGTGTCCACGCTCGGCACCGCAACGGTGCTGTCGGTACTCGCCCTGCACATCGCGGGGCCGGCCCGGGACGTTCCCATCGTTGCCCTGCTGTTCGCTCTCGGTCTCAGTGGCGGGATCTTCAAGACGGCAAATGCGTCGGCGATCAACGTGGGCGTGGCACCGAACCGTTCGGGAATGGCCAACGGACTTCGGGTGTCCCTCGACAACACTGCAGTCACCCTCAGCACAGCGCTCGCCCTGGTGCTCGCAGTGTCTGCACTTCCGCCGACGCTGCGTGAATTGGTGTACTCCGGCGACAGCGACATGTTGCCGGACGGCGGATCCGATTCGTTGACATCGGGATTCGTCATCGCCGTGGCCGCCATGGCATTCGCAGCGCTACTGGCGAGCGTGGCGTCGGGCCTGCGCGGAATCCATCCGAAGGAACCTGCCGAGCTGTCTCGGCTGCACAGAAGTGATCTACCCACATCGAGAGCAAGGAGCACGGCATGACCAAATTTCATCTGGGGTGGTTCACCAACTTCTCCAACCCGCCGTGGAACACCACCTGGGCCGGCGACGAAGGCAGGACGTGGGCCAACGGCGAATTGCACGTCGACTTCGCCCGGTCACTCGAGCGAGCCTGCTTCGACTACATCATGCTCGAGGATTCGTCGATGGTCTCCGACGCCTTCGAGCAGACGTCGAGGGTGGACCTGAAGTACGGACTGTATGCGCCCAAACACGATCCGGTGACGCTGGTTCCGATGCTGACTGCGTCGACGAAGCACATCGGCATCATCGCAACGTGCTCGACGTCCTTCTACCCGCCGTGGTTGCTCGCTCGACGGTTCTCCACCCTCGATCACCTCAGCGGCGGGCGCGTCGGCTGGAACGTTGTGACCTCCAGCGAGGACCGCGCCGCGCAGAACTACGGCATGGACAAGCTGGCCGAACACGACCAACGGTACGAGCGCGCCGACGAGTTCGTCGATCTCGTCAAGCAGTTGTGGGCTTCGTGGGAGGAGGACGCGATGGTCCTCGATAGGGACACCGGCACGTACGTCGATCACACGAAGGTCCATGTCACGAACTTTCGCGGCAAGTACCACGCATCGCGCGGACCGCTGAATCTGCCGCGGTCACCGCAGGGCGAACCGGTGATCTGTCAGGCCGGTGGATCGCCGCGGGGTCGCGAATTCGCGGCGCGCAACGCGGAAACCATTCTCAGCGCGGCCAAGGACCCGGCCGCGATGAAGGCGTTCCGCGACGACATCCGAATGCGGATGGAGAAGGAGGGCCGCGATCCGGACAGCTGCAAGATCATGTTCATCACCCAGCCCGTGCTGGCGGATACCGAATCCGACGCGCGCGCCAAGGTGGAGCGCATGACCGCCGACGTCGATTCACGCATCGAGTCGGCGCTGGGCCATATTTCGGCGCTGACCGAAATCGATCTGTCGACGTACGAACTGGACGAGGAGTTCCCCGAACTCTCCACCAACGGACACCGGACGACGCTCGGCGACTTCCTGTCCTACGGCAATACGCCGCGCAAAGCGGCACTGGGCTGGTCCATGAAGAACGTGCACTACGTCGGCACCCCTGACTCTGTTGCCGAGCAGATGGGCGAGACGATGGACTTCGTCGGTGGTGACGGATTCCTGATCACCGGGAGCATCGGCCGACGCTACGTCGGCGAGATCACCGAAGGCCTCGTCCCCGCGCTGCAACGACGCGGCCTCGTCCGTACCGAATACGAGCACGACATGTTTCGTGAGAATCTCATGTCCTTCTGATGCGGTTGCTACGCAGAGACTCGGTGGTACCGGGCCCGGTGTACGCGTTGGCCTTCGTCAACGTGTGCATCGGTCTCGGCTACGGCGTTGTGGCTCCGGTCATTCCGGTCTTCGCCAGAGACTTCGGGGTGTCCGATCTGGCGGCCTCGTCGGTGGTGAGCATCTACGCGTTCACCCGAGTGTTGGCGTCGTTCGGTGCATCCCGTCTGCTGATGAGGTTCGACGAACGCACGATCCTCACCGCGGGACTGCTGCTGGCCGCAACATCCTCGCTGGCAGCAGCATTCGCTCCGACGTTTCTGTCACTGTTGTTGCTCCGGGCCGTCGGCGGCGTCGGAACAGCGATGTTCACCGTGGCCGGGCAGCAGCTACTCTTCCGCTACAGCAGCCCGGAAACCGGAGGCAGAACTGCGTCCGTCTTCCAGTCCGGCTTCCTCATCGGCGGGGTACTGGGCCCGGTGATCGGCGGTGCGGTCGCTCTCGTCTCGCTTCGGGCACCGTTCCTCACCCACGCACTGACGCTGATCGTCGGGGTCGCCGTCGTCTGGTTCGCGTTCCGATCCAGTGACAAGAAGGACGCCGCAAACGGTGTCGCGCACGATACGACAACACGACCGGAGCCGATGACGCTGCGAAGTGCGCTCGGCCACCGTGGATTCCGTGCGTCGATCGCGTCGAACTTCGCCAACGGCTGGGTCGGCAACGGGGTGCGGTTCACCCTCATCCCGCTGTTCGTCGCGACGGTGATCGGCGGCAGCCCCTTCGTCTCGGGGTTGGTTCTCGTCGTCGGCGCCGTCGTGCAGATCGTCGTCGTGAAACCTGCGGGCAAACTCGTCGACAGCTGGGGTCGACGGCCCATGCTGGCCTTCGGATCCGGTCTGATTCTGCTCGGGATCGTCGTTCTCGCCCTCGTTCCGACTCTGCCGATCCTGGTGCTGACGATGGTGCTGTGGGGAGTGGGCGGCACGTGCGCCATGGTGGCGAGCGCTGCGACCGTCGGCGACGTGCTGGCGGGGCGAGGCGGCAGTCCCATTGCGGTGTACCAGGTCACGTTCGATGTCGGCACCATGCTCGGCCCGCTCGTCGCCGGTGCCGTCATCGCTCAGGCGTCCTACTCTCTCGCCTTCACCGCCTGCATCCCCGTCGCGGCGTTGGCCGTCATACTGGCACTTCGGCCGTGGCGGACCGTCGCCGTGTCGACCCCCGAATCGAAGGTGGTCGTCACCGAGGAATCCGCCGTCCCTGCCCCGACCATTCACGACCACCACTTTGGAAAAGAGGACCGATGTCACAACCGTTCACTCTCGGTTGGTTCACCAACTACCTCGTCCCCGACTGGACCGGACCCTATGCCGGAACCGGTGGAACAGACTGGGCCGACGGAACTTTCGCTGTCGACGTCGTGCGCGCGCTCGAGCGAGCGGGAATCGACTTCGTGATGCTGGAGGATTCGACCGCGCTGACCGAT
This sequence comes from Rhodococcoides fascians A25f, assembly GCF_000760935.2. Classification (NCBI taxonomy): domain Bacteria; kingdom Bacillati; phylum Actinomycetota; class Actinomycetes; order Mycobacteriales; family Nocardiaceae; genus Rhodococcoides; species Rhodococcoides fascians. The sequence continues at coordinate 1,932,378 of NZ_CP049744.1, forward strand.
ATCTACGGCGGCACGTTCGAGTCCGAACTGAAATGGACGCCCCGGGCACCGAAGCACGACCCGATGGCACTGGCCTCGCGCCTGGCGTACGAGACCGACCGAATCGGCATCGTCGTCACCGCGTCCACGAGTTTCTACCCGCCGTTCTTGCTCACCCGGCTGCTGTCGACCCTCGACCACCTCAGTCGCGGACGGATGGGGTGGAACATCGTCACCTCGACCGGGGACCGAGCGGCACAGAACTTCGGCAAGGACACGCTGCCGACCCACGATGCCAGGTACGAGATCGCCGAGGAATTCGTCGACGTCGCGAATCAGCTGTGGGCGTCCTGGGACGCCGATGCCGCATCCCCGATCGGCCCCGGCCTCGAGTCCTACGTGGACCACACCAAGGTCAGAACCATCGATCACGTCGGCGAGCACTTCTCGGTCCGCGGCCCGCTCAACACCCTGCCGAGTCCGCAGGGCAAGCCGGTGCTGTGCCAAGCGGGAGCGTCGAAGTCCGGGATCGATCTCGCGGCGCGAGTCGCCGATCTTGTTGTCGCCGCGCCGAAGGGGCGAGACGCAATGCGCGAGTACCGAAACACGGTGCGGGCCCGTGCCGCAGAATTCGGACGCAACCCCGACGACATCAAGGTTCTCTACATGGTGACGCCGATTCTGGGGGAGACCGAGGACGACGCGAAGCGCAAGGCCGAGCGCTACTACCAGGCGACCGATGCCGCCATCGCACGCCGGCTGATCATGCTGTCCGGGGACATCGACTTCTCGACATTCGATGTTGACCAACCGATTCCGGACGACCTGAAGACCGAGGGGAGCACCAGCATTCTGGACAACCTGCAGAAATGGGCGAACGGCAGGTCGATTCGCGAGACCGTGGCCACGGAACGTACAGAATCGTTGCGGCTCGTCGGCACATCGGCCGCTGTGGCAGACGAGATGGAAAGTGTGATCGACGAAGTCGGCGGGGACGGCTTCCTGTTCTTCGGAGGTGGCGGTGGAGTGCTCAATCGTCGGTACGTCGACGACGTGTGCGACGGGCTGATGCCCGAACTCGCACGACGGGGCGTCGCAGGCACCGGATACCGTGGTGGCAATCTCCGTGAGCACCTGGCAGGTGCCCGATGAGTACACCGCGCATGCATCTGGGCTGGTTCACCAGCTTTCGTCCACCGGTGTGGAGCTCGCACTGGACCGGATCCGATTCCGATTCCTGGGCGGACGGGCGTTTTCACGTCGAGATGGCCCAGGCGCTCGAGCGTGCAGGGTTCGATTATCTGATGCTCGAGGATTCGTCCATGGTGTCCGACATCTACGGCGGCACGACGGAGTTCGATCTGGCGAAGGCGCAGTATGCGCCGAAGCACGATCCGGTCGCACTGGTGCCGATGTTGGCCGCGGCAACGTCGAGACTCGGGATCGTGACCACGATGTCCACCAGCTTCTACCCGCCCTACCTGCTGGCGCGGGTGGTGTCGACTCTCGATCACATGTCCCACGGACGGGTGGGGTGGAACGTGGTGACGTCGAGTGAGGACCGCGCCGCCCAGAACTTCGGCATGGACGCACTGCCGCCACACGACGAACGGTACGAGCGCGCCGAGGAATTCGTCGAGGCAGTCGACGCGCTCTGGAAGTCGTGGGAACCCGACGCGCTGATGATGGACAAGGCATCGAACACCTACGTCGATCACACCAAGGTGCACGACGCGAATTACGTCGGCAAGTTCCACCGCACGCGTGGGCCGCTCAACACGCTGCCGATGCCCCAGGGCAGGCCGGTGATCTGCCAGGCCGGTGGATCTCCGCGCGGACGCGCATTCGCCGCTCGCAATGCCGACACCATCATCTGCCAGGCTCAGGGCATCGAGGCGATGAAGGCCTATCGCGAGGACGTTCGGGCGATGGCCTCGGACGCAGGCCGCGATCCGGATTCGATCAAGATTCTCTACATCGTGTCCCCGGTGCTGGGTGAGACCGACCGCGAAGCTCGCGAACTCGATGAGCGGTCTCGCGAGGCCACCGATGGACGTGTGCACGCTGCGCTGGCGCATATTTCCGCGGTGACAGGCAACGACCTGTCGACGATGGACATCGATGCCCCGCCACCGGAGCTGACGACCAACGGTCACCGTACGACGCTCGCAGATTTTCTCGCGGGTTCGGGTAGCAGCAAGTTCAACGAGGACGGAACTCCGAAGACGTTGCGCCAGTTGGCTGCCACGTGGTCGATCACGTCGGTGCCGCTGGTGGGCACGCCCGACACCGTGGCCGCACAGATGGAGGACGTCATCGATGCTGTCGGTGGTGACGGCTTCCTGATGACCGGTCGGCTCGGGCGTCGGTATTACACCGAGGTAACCGACGGGCTGGTGCCTGCTTTGCGTCGCCGCGGATTGGTACGAGATACGTATGCATACAAGCAGTTCCGCGACAATCTGCTGGACTTCTGACTGATCGACACCAGGGGGTCGGTATTCGCACGACCCCCTGGTGTCAGTTCAGGGTGGTGGTACCGGCAGTGACCGTAGATCCGATGATGGCGACTCGGTCGGCTCGGAAGTGAGTGAAACTGAGCTCTGACGGACGGCCATCGGTATCTCGAGTGATCAACTCGCGCAACAGTACCGGTGATCCCACTTGCATCTCGAGTAGCTCGGCCGCCCGTTCCTGGCACGAGATGGCCTCGACGACGGAGCTGCTTCCGCCGTAGGTGGTGCCGAAGATTCGATGATGCGCGACGGAAATCGGTGGGAACTCCGAGTGGTTGCTTTCGATGCGTTCGGTGAACTCGTCGATGTCGAAGTCTGTGATGCAGTAGCCGACGCGAAGGTAGAGCGGCTTCGAGTTCATTCGGCCGATCTGTTCCAGCAGAATCACCGACTCCACGTCGGTACCGATGAACTCCTGAATGACCGCAGGTGCAGTGATGCGTCTGCATTCCAGTGTCTCCACCGTCAGTCGGCCTGCGTCCGGCATGCCCGCCCACGCTCTCGGGCCCACTTCGCCGTCGCGTACGGCCACGATGTCGTGGGCGATCGACGTCCCTGCTCGGCGTGCGCGCAGTACGACGCCGTCGTCGGCAAGCATCTGAAGTGCTTTGCGCACAGCGTTTCTCGTTGCTCCCAACGTCTCGATCAGATGTTGCTCGGAGAGAACCTCGTCGTGCGGCATCGTTCCGCGGCGGATTCCCGAGCGGATCAGTTCGTACACACGGCGGGGGGAGGTGACGGACTTCTCGCCGCGGTTCGATTGCGCGCGAATGTATCTCGCGCGTTGCTCATCGGCCTGTCTGCGTAGATGGGCGGCAACGGAGCCGGATTGGTCGTCGAAGAAGGGGCGAGTCATCTGTCATCGCCTTTCGGGGATGCGCATGGGAGATCCGAGGTGGCCGCGACGTCGAGATCACCGATGATGACTACGAGCATATCGGACATCGGGGTTCGACCCGTTGTCTGCGCTGCGGCCTTAACGAAGAAATTTACGAACAAATACCCGCTCAGAGGCGTATGGACGCGGCGCACGAGTTGCGTAATGCGCTGTTTACCGCCGACGCGGCTCAGGGAAACACCGTGCCGCGACCATTGGCACCGTACTTAATCGACGGCGTATCGGCAGGAGTTCCCTATGACGACAACCGCAGAGCGAGAATCGCTTTCGCTTTCCAGTCGCGATCATGACACCGATGACTACTCGCTGGTAACCGACCGGCCGGTTCTCGGTGTCGAGGATCTCACTGTGACGTACGGAACCGGTGACTCTGCGGTGGTCGCGGTGAGGAAGGCATCGTTCGAGATTGCACCCGGCGAGCGAGTTGCTCTGGTGGGTGAATCGGGTTCGGGGAAGTCGACCTTGGCCATGACGATCGCTGGATTGCTCGACGTATCGGCGGGCGCAACAGTCGAATCGACGCGTCTCGAATTCGAGGGCAGCCCGGCCCGGCCGGAGACCGGTCGCAGCGTGCCACGGCGAACCGACGGAATTGCGATGGTGTTTCAGGACGCCATGACGGCACTCGATCCGGTGTGGACCATCGGGGGCCAGTTCAAGCACGTGCTCGCGGGAGCGGGAATCAAGGGCAGGCGTGAGCGTGCGGATACCACCGCGTACTGGTTGAACAAGGTTGGGCTCTCCGACACACGACGGGTGATGCGGAGTCGGCCGTACGAGTTGTCCGGCGGAATGCGTCAACGAGTGATGACGGCTTTGGCGTTGTGCGGGTCTCCGCGTCTGCTGATTGCCGACGAGCCGACCAGCGCGCTCGATGCATCTCTTGCTCGCGGAACGATGGAGCTGCTGCAGAACCTGACCCAGGAGCAGGGGACTGCGCTACTCATCGTCAGTCACGACATCAAGCTGTGCCTCGAATTCTCCGACACCATGCTGGTGATGTACCGGGGCGAGTTGGTGGAGCAGAAGGCGTCCGCGGAAATCGTCGCAACCGCGACGCATCCGTACACTAAGGGTCTGTTGGGTTGCGTCCCCACTCTTGCGAATCGCTCGGCGACGCGACTCCCCGTGCTCCGGGACTTCATGACTGCTTGACCCTCCGGGTCAGTTCCAGGTCGCCTGCTGCATCGACAGCACAAATCCGTGTCCGTCGCCCGCGTCGCAGATCATGGCCTCGACTCGGGAGTAGCAGGTGTAGCCGTTGAACGAGATGGATGTGTTGTAGTCCAACGGCTGAGCGTTCTCGACTCCGAATGCGCCCTGGTTGAAGCACATCGGCGTCACTCTGCCCGAGTCCAGGAAGAACCCCTTGCTCATTTCGTCGGCCGAGAACGGTGGCTTGTCGCAGTCCGCGCCGTCGGGCACGGGAGCGTCCGTGGCCTGGCAGCCCGACGAGAACTCCGTGGACCCGAGCTTGCAATAGACGTTTCCCGACGGCGATTTCCAGCCGACTTCGTTGTTGATCGCGGCGTATCGGGTGGGATCGACCGGGGTGATCGGTGTTGTCTCGGTCGATGGTGTTGTGACAGAACCGGAGTCGGGTTCACTGCTGATCGGGGGCTGAACGCTGGAGACCGGTGGCGACGCGTCGTTCGATGCAGTCGGCGCACCCCCGACCACAGTGGGGATGACCGACGGCATTGCATCCGTCGGTGCGTCCGAACTGTCACATCCCGTAAAAAGAATGCCGGCACACCCAATGGCCAGGGCGGAGACAACGGTGCGAATCCTGTTGCGCGTCATCAGTTCGACGTCGCTTGCTGCATCGACAACACGAATCCGTGCCCGCCGCCCGCGTCGCAGATCATCGCTTCGGCGCGGGAGAAGCACGTCATCCCGTTGAACGTGATGGAGGTGTTGTATTCCAACGTCTGCGCGTTCTCGACTCCGAATTCGCCTTGGTTGAAACAGGTCGGCGTCACCTTGCCCGGCGTCATGTAGAAGCCCTTACTGAGCTGGTCGATCGTGAACGACGGGTTGACGCAATTCGCGCCGTCCGGTACCGGAGCATCTCCCGACTGGCAACCGGACGAGAATTCGAACGCGCCGATCTTGCAATAGATCTTGCCCGAGGGGGACTTCCACCCGACCTGGTCGCCGTACGCGGTGTAGCGGGCCGGGTCGACGGGTGTGATCGGTGCGGTGTTGTTGACGGGGTTCGCGGGGTTCTGCGCTGGATCGGTGGACTCCGGTGCGGCGGCGGTGTCCGTGGTGTCGACCGGAGGGTTTGCAATGGTCACCTGAGGCGGCGCGGGAATTTGCGACGCGGCGGTGGGGGCCGCGGTCGGAGCAGCAGTGGGGGCATCCTCGCCGCCACAGGCCGTCAGTGCGAAAGTGAGGGCAGCAGTGGCTGCGAGTAGGACTGTTCTGCGTAACATTCGGAGCTCCTTCATCAGAAAGCGATGTTGGCGTCGCGGGAGATCATGAAGCCTCTGTCGCCGTCGTAGCAGGTGATACCGGCTTCGGTGGACCGGCAGAAATTGCCGGTCACTCCGATGACCTGGCCGTATTCCAGAACTCGAGGGCCAGGATTCCCGCCGAAGAAGATTCCCTGGTTGGTGCAGATCTGTTCGACTGTGCCGCCTTCGCGGATCTGCACCCCGTAGGTGTTGTTCTCGGTATTGAGGCATTCCCGGCCGGTGTTGCCTGGTACCGAGTAGCGGACCTGACAGCCCACGATCGTCCCGGGTGCATTGGCCGAATTGAATGCGCAGAACACATTCCCACTGGGGGACTGGAAGAAGTACTGGCTGCCGGCCTCCTCGAAATCGCGCGCATCGACGTTGACGTCGTCGCGGTTGGGAGCGGGCGCCACAGCGGCAGGTCCCGAATCGGCCGGCTGATCCGGTGCCGGAGTTACCACCTCCGGAGCCTCGACCGCTGGTCCGTCCGTTCCGGCGCCACCGCCCACGTCGGGGGAGTCGGCGGCTGACGGAGCGGGCGCTGCGCTGGTGACCGGTGCTGGATCGGTGCTGGTCGGCTCCTGGGAACCACACGCGGTGGTTCCCAGGGTGGTCGCGGCGACCAGGGCACACATGGCCACGATGTTGCGGACTTGCCTCATTCGTTCGTCCTCACCGGTGGCTGCGAAGTGCATCACCTCTTGGCACTTTTATCGAGCAGGCCAAGTGGTCTGTTAACGTCTTTCGTGTCACGACCGCGTCACGAATCGGTATACGGCTGGACTATCGGCCATTTCGCCTGCGAGTGTGAAACGACGGAACACTCAAGAACCAGTTGATGTTTCAGCTTCAACCTGAGACGCCTGGTGTGAGACTTGTTCTTGTCTGGAATCACGTTGTGTGACATCGACGAAAGGCATACAGATTGCGAAAGTCATTGCAACGAGCGGTAGTAGCGACGGCACTCACTGTTCCCCTGGTGTTCGGTATCGGGGTGGGTACGGCAGCAGCGGCCCCGCAGGTGACGAATCTGCAAGTGCCGATCGTGACCGGGTTCCAGATCGCTCCCGGAGCCGTCCCCGGCGGGTTCTTCCAGACCATTCCGATGAAAGCCACCGTGGGTGACGAGCCCGGTGTTGCCCGCTTCTCGGCGGCGAACATCGCCCCGTTCGCCGACCAGTATCCCTACCGGTATCTGAACCTGACCTGGCGGAACTTGGCGACGGGTGCAACGGGCGCGGCCGATCTTCGGCATTGGCAAGACGATCCGACACCGCCGGCGGAAGGTCCCTACGGCAGGGAAGATCTTCCGCTCGAGGTGGTCGCGAACACCGGCTCGGGTCCGGTCGTGGTGACGGTGACGCACACCCGGGACTACTCGAACGGCGGTCAGTGGGGCTCTCCGTACCTCGACACTCTTCTCCCCGGTGCCGGCGTAGTACTGGTCCCCTGATTCGAGCGCGAACGAAAGGCACACAATGCGAACATCTTTGCGACGCGGAGTAGTGGCGCTGGCGCTCTCCGTGCCTCTGGTTCTCGGTGTGGGAGTGGGCGAGGCGACGGCGGCAACCACGACGTCCGAGCTTCTGGTCCCCGTCGTCACCGGGCCGGAGTTCGGACCGGCTGGGGTTCCAGGTGGACTCGTTCAGACGATTCCGATCAAGGCGACAGTCGGTGAGAAGCCGGGTGAGGTGCGCTTCGCGGCTGCAGACATCAGGCCGTACTACTACCAGTTCAATTACCGCTTCCTGACGGTGAACTGGCGCAATCTCGCCACCGGTGCCGTCGGAGCGGTCGATATACGGCACTGGGAAGCCCTCGAGGACCCATCGCTACCGATCAACGCGGAGCCGAGATATCCGGTCAATCTGCCTCTCGAAGCGACCGCGCAGACCGGTGCGGGCCCGGTGGTCGTGACGGTCACCCACAACCGTGAGCAGTGGCAAGCCCCGCCGGCATCGAACGCTCTGATCCCTGGGTTGGGTGTGTTGTTCGTGCCCTGATCCGACGGTTGCGCGAGGCGGTCAGGTGCCCAGATCGCCCGCGATATCGGCGGCAGCGAGCATGGAAACAAGCACGGGCACGACGCGTTTCGCGGCAATTCGGTAGTCGCCGCGGCCCTGCTGCTCGACGATGTTCGCCGAACTCAGCGTCTTGAGGTGGTGATAGACCTGACCGGAGGAGCCGACTCCCACCGCCGCGTGCAGATCCGCCGCGTTCGCGGGGCCGCGTAGCAGCGTTCGGACGATCCGCAACCGCACCGGATGTCCCAGAGCCGCAAGCACTTCTGATGCCGACGGGACGGGTAACTCCACGATGGCGTCGGGGGAGTATCCGATGTCCCAGCGGACCGTGCCGTACAGGTGCACGTCGCCTTGGTAGGCGATCATGCCGCCTGTCGTTTCCCTGGCCTCTGGCTGCTCAGGGGCGTCGCGTCGTTCCAGCTCGGCGACGCGGGCTTCCAGCTCTGCCAGTCTCGACTCGAACTCTGTGCTCACACCACGCAGGCTATCCGGTCCAGAACCTCCGTCGAGAGCATCGCCTCGATGATGAGTTGCTGCTGCGTGCCGGTTCCGGCCATGGCTTGATCGAATCGGTCGGCCGACAGTCCGTCGGTGAGCCACACCGCCGTCGCGACTGTTCCGTCGTTGCGGCGCAGCTCGAATCCCTGGGTCAGGACACCGGGGAGGCTGCCACCTTTGAACCCGACACCGCGGACGCTGTCGCCGGCAGGTTGCCATTCCAGTTGGCGCAGAATGGTGTCGGATGCCGCGCCGTAGGTCCCGTCCGTGAAGGCGCGATACATTCCGTTCAATTCTTCGGCCGAACCGCCGCGGAAACTGCTCTCGACCCTGGCGGCCTGGTCCTCGTAGATCGGCACTTGCACGGACGCCTCGACCTGGGCCCGGAACTGCGGGTCGAACGCCCACTTCTGAGCGGTCTCCCAGGTATCTGCATCGGCGAGTTCGGGATCGAAGACCGAGAGCATGTCGGCCACCATGCTCGGTAGCTCGAAGTTCTCCCAACCTCCGGTTGCTGCGGCGTCGACGAGGGCCTGATCGCCGAGTCGGTATCGGAGGTAGTCGGGCACCGAGTTGTCGCTCTCCTGGATCATGGCCGACACCATGGCGTCGATACGAACCGTGGCATTGGGGTCGGTTGCGTTGGTGCCGGCGTTCGCAATGCCCAATCGGGTCAAGGCCTTCGGGTGAGCGTTGGCGTCGGTGCCAGGCACGTACCAGCGTTCCCAATCCGATAGGGCCACTTGCTCATTGGGGTCGATGGTGCCGTTCGTGACTGCCTGGGCGTACGCGGCGAGATGCACGACCTTGATCGCGGATGCGAGTACCTGCTCTTGGTCGGCCCGATGTTCGACGGTTCGGCCGCGACCGTCGTCGATGACGAGGCCGACGGTGTCGGGCGCTTGATCGATCAGTCCGATCCACCCGTCCTCGGTGGCGAGGTCGGTGGACGTGACGGGAGCGCAGTTATCCGGCGTCGGGTTAGTGGTGGCGGTCGTTGCGGTTGCGTCGTTGTCGGTGGCGCATCCGCCCACCAACAGCGCAGCTACACAAGCTGTCGATATCCAGGTCGAGCGTCGCATCGAGGTCTCCCATCCGTTATTCCGTTATTCCGTAATTCCGGAATAACCATAGAAGATGGTGGAGTGTTCTGACAACCCTGCTTCTGGCCTTCATTCGATGCCTGTTAGTGCCGACAGTGCTTCGCTGGGGATTGCGCGGTAGTACCCGAAACCCGCGGCGCGTTGGCAACCGTCGAGCTCGAAGGACACGAATGATCGGCCCGAGCCGTCAGGACGGCGTAGTTCGGTCGATGCAATGCGGGTACTGATCTCGTTGCAGGCCGGTGCGAGGGGTGCGTTCGCTACCGACCTGACGATCGATGCGCTCTCCGCTCGGCCGAGAGTCGTCGAAGTCCCAGCCGCAGAAACGATGGAGTCCGGTGGTAGTCCCTCGGCAGCCAGAGGATTCGATGTACGAACTGTGCACAACTGCAACTGGTCCACATCTTCTATCGGCATCACCAACGACGGAACCACCGGACCATCTTGTGACCGTTCGCGTTCCTCGGCAGCAGCCACGTCCTCCGGTGTCGTGTTGTCGAAACCCTGTCCGTACGGACTGCTTTCGCACGAGGTGTTGTACCGATTGTCGATGCCAGTCGGGTGAGGCGACCTGGACACTTCGTTGAGGTCGGCGAGTGCTTCCATCGGTGCGTTCTGTAGACCGCACGGGCTCGCCGGCCATGCCGGTCGAAACGCTTCGCTGGCCTCGTTCACGAACCACAGGCCGACCGCCGGATCCATGGCATACACACACGAAGCCACGACGCCGTCGGGAAAGCGCTTCGAATCGGCCGAAAACGCAGTATCGACGGCGTCGATATTGCCTTCGAGCCGTACCGAGTCGACCGTCATGCCCCCGGCTTCGTCGGTGCCCCGCTCACATCTCACCACTGCAACCGGCTGAAAAGTGGCCGGTGGGTATCCCGGATCTGGTGCATCGGACGTCAGCGCCGGATCCCATGGCCCCGAGCCAGTCAGTCTTGTGTAGATGTTCTGGGCCAGACAGTCAGGGGAGGAAGCAATTGTCGCTGTAGGCGGGCGGTACGAGACGTCGTCAGTGAACGGGTTCAGGCTCGACGAGCACGCCGTCGACGCCAACACCACGGTGCCGACGAGAATCAGCGGAGACCTCACGCGGCTCATGACGGAAGGGTAGCTGCCGAGGACACCGTGAGCGACGGTTCACGACCTGAACGACTGTGTGGCCTCGTCTGTCGTGCTGTCCGCTCTCCGAACGAGGTGGCCGGTCGCGCGAAACGTGAACAACAGCCCGGTGACGGTAGCCCCCACTACGTCGCTCGTGCGGTAGTCCGAATTGTTGGCACATACGCGTACGAACTCTCTCTGCGGGATCGGTCGCTCCCGCACGATGAGTTCTCCTGACGTGCCGTCGGTTTCGCGGGGGTCGTCGCCCGGGACCCTGTTGACGATCGAGCCACAGACGACTCGGTTGTTTCCTACGCTTTCATTGGACACCGAGAAAGGAGTCAGCAGGGCCCACCCGGCGGAAAGCAGGGCGGCAGTAGCGATCAGGCCACAGGCCAGTGCCCACAGTGCGCGCAGCTTTTGCGGCCGTCGCACCCGCCACCAGCAGTAATTGGCCGCTCCGCCGAATGCGGCGAGCAGAAACCACCATTGCCAATCCGAATTGAAGACCAACCAATACGTTGACACCACGAGGATCACCCAGAATGCCGTGGTGAACCATTTGGGATGCACCTGACCGAAACGCCCGTGCAGCTGCATGCTCATCGCCACATCATGACCGCTTGCCGGCGGGTGCGTCGTCACGAGCGGGCGGAAGTCGGTCTGAGGTGCGTTGGTACTAGGCCGTTCAAAACAATGTGGGTGCGGTGTACCGACCGTGTCGTGCTTCGTTCAAGCGGGCGCTCCAGCGCTGCACGAGCCACATTTCGACGAGTTCGGGGCTGGTGTCGATGTCGGTGGCCCATGCGGTGATGAGTTCGACGTAGCGGTCGTAACGGCGGCGAGTGAAGCCGGTGACGGACGGGTCTTCGAGCCACCCTTCGTGGATGAGTGTCGACACTCCGTATTGGTCGATCAGCTGCGCCGGTCCGCCATAGACCGACGCCTTCACCGCCCACAAGAACGTGGCCATCAAGGACATTCCGACGCCCGGTGCGTCGGGCCAGCCGGACCAGGTCGAGTTCGGATGGTCGGGCATTACGCGGTTGCGGACACAGCTGTCGAGCATGGCAAGAGTCTTGGCGACGGGGTTCTCGTCGGGACGGCTGAGGTGCGGGTTCATGATGTCCGGGAATCGGCGCATCGCTCTGCGGTGCCGGTGGCTGCCCTGCCAGGCCGCGCAGAGAAACAGCAGTCCGAGCGAATCGTGTTCGCCTACAGCCAGATCGGTGCCGAACCGAAGATCGTTTCGCTGCACGGTGGCATCGCCGTACTCGACGATTTCGCCGTCTAGGTTGCGGCCGCGCAGCCGTAGATCATGACCTGCCCTGTCGAGGTGGCCGTTCCACCAATCCAGGTCCACCTCCACACCGTCGTCGAGGACATGGAGGTCGTAGCTGCGGTGCTGACACCACTGCACACAGGCCGTCGGCGGCGGGAACCCCTCGTCGAGTCGTGACATACCGCCATCGAAGCATCGGGTACCGACAGTTCGCAGCAGCCGTTACTTGGCAGGGGTCACTCGGATTTCACTCTGAGTGGGTTCCGGCTGGCGCCGCGAGTGCTGAATGAACTATTGGTGTGCCGGAGGTGGATGCCGGGGTGATCATCGCGAGCAGTTCGTCGAAGCGACAGATGATTCAGCGGATGGGTCCGATTCTGCGGCTCGACGGTCGGCCTATGGCGTTCGTGTTTATGTAGGTGGCGGGACGAACGAGGATCCTTCGCTGGGTGCGCACAAGGCGGCTCTGGATGGGTTGACGGGGGTGGCCGAGGAATTCGTGGACGTCGATATCGCTGATGCGGGTGCGTTGTTGGCGAGCGGGCTGGATCAGTCGACCCCGATTCTGCCGGAACCGCTGGTGCAGCCGACGAATATCCAGCCGATCGTGATTGCGCAGTCAAAGATGATGTCGCCGAGGGTGTCTGCGGCACGATCCAAGACGTAAAGGAGATCCTGCCGGAGGTGCGGTATGGGCTGCCGGATCGGCTCCATGGGATTCTGCGGTGCTTGGCGGCAATCGACGTTCGAGAGGCCTCGGTGTTGATCAGGCGTCACGGCATCGACAGGGCGAACTCCGCGCACGTTATCGCAGGTGTCGGTGGAGATCAGACTCAAGCGTACGGTCATCGAAACGCCTCAAGAAGCGGGTGTTGAAGTCGTTGGAGCGGAGGGCAGGCAGGATCGTGGCTGGCCTGGTGCCTCGGTAGCTGCACGGCTCCACACCACTGACGATCCCGACTGCCTACGTCAGTGCGATGGTTGTGCTGGATGACCATGACGCGGCCGGAATTATCGATGAATCTGTGCGTTCCCAAGTGCAAATGGCAGTACGTCGAGTTGTCCTCAGTTGTGCGCAGCAAGATTGAGCCTGTTCGGCCAGGTGTTCCCGCAACCCTGGGCGTGGTGCCTTCCTGCTGCTGAGCGACACCGCTACGGTAGTGGAAACACCGACGAGCAAGCTCGTCTGCCACAGGCGTAGGAGTAGAACCGCAAATGTCATCTTCAACTCGAGAAGGCCAGAGAGCCGAGCTGCACAAAACCATCTGGCGGATCGCCAACGATCTTCGTGGAAGCGTCGACGGCTGGGACTTCAAGACCTACGTCTTGGGTATGCTTTTTTACCGATTCATCTCCGAAAATTTGACCGTATACCTGAACACGCTTGAGATCCAAGCTGGGGACGCGAGCTTCGAATATTCAAAACTCGCTGATGCGAATGCCGAGTTTGGCCGCAAGGATACTGTCGAGGAAAAGGGCTTCTACATACTACCGTCTGAGCTTTTTCAGAACGTCCGTGAACGCGCTGCACAGGACGTCAATCTGAACGAGACCCTGGAGCGAGTTTTCAAGAATATCGAAGGTTCGGCGGTCGGGACTGACAGCGAAGACGACCTCAAAGGTCTATTCGACGATCTTGATGTTAATAGCTCCAAGCTCGGCAATACCGTCGCCAAACGCAACGCGAAGTTAGTCAAACTGCTCGACGCAATCGGGGATCTGCCGCTTGGTAATTTCGGGGACAACTCGATCGACCTCTTTGGCGATGCCTACGAGTATCTGATGCAGATGTACGCTTCGCAGGCCGGTAAGTCGGGCGGTGAGTATTACACGCCGCAGGAAGTCTCCGAAGTGCTCGCAAAGATCACCGTCGCGGGAAAGAAGCGGGTCAACCGGGTCTACGACCCAGCTGCCGGGTCGGGATCGCTTCTACTCAAGTTCGTCAAGGTGCTCGGCAGGGAGAACGTAGGCGGATTCTACGGCCAGGAGATCAGTCTGACCACCTACAACCTTGCTCGCATCAACATGTTTTTGCACGACGTAAACTACGAAAAGTTCAACATCGCCCACGGTGACACACTCACCGACCCCGCGCACTGGGATGACGAGCCGTTCGAAGCGATTGTCTCTAATCCGCCCTATTCGATCAAGTGGGAGGGCGACGCCAACCCGTTGCTGATCAACGATGAACGATTCGCCCCTGCGGGAGTGCTTGCGCCGAAGTCCAAGGCCGACTTGGCGTTTACCATGCATATCCTGTCGTGGCTGGCGGTCAACGGCACGGCGGCGATTGTCGAGTTCCCGGGAGTGCTGTACCGCGGTGGTGCGGAGGCAAAGATCCGCAAGTACCTGATCGATAGCAACTACATCGATGCTGTGATCCAGCTACCTCCAGATCTGTTCTTCGGCACCACGATTGCGACATGCATCATTGTGCTGAAGAAGTCCAAGAAAGACAACAGCGTTCTGTTTGTCGACGCTTCGGCCGAGTTTGAGCGCCTCGGCAATAAGAATAAGCTGCTTCCGGAGAACCAAGATCACATCCTCGACACTCTTGCAGCTCGCGTGGACGCAGACCACCTTGCGAAGCTGGTGGCAAATGAGGATATCTCCATCAACGACTACAACATCGCAGTGTCCAGCTACGTCGAGCACGAAAACCTTAGTGAGACCGTCGACATAATCGAACTGAATGCCGAGATCGCTCGGATCGTGGCACGGCAGGCCGAGTTGCGGACGGCGATTGATGCGATCGTTGCAGGTCTGGAAGGAGCCGGATATGAGACTGAGTGAAGTGCTTAGCCGTTCGGTCGATCGGGCAAACGATCCGCTGCAAGTAGAGAATTTTTTAGGTTCAAAGCGTATTGCTCGAGGTGCTCACCGCAACGTGGACGTTGGCACCGTGTTCAGGAACTATGAGTGCGAAACCTGCAAGGACCAGCGCTCATTCCAGTCTCGCGGCAAGCTCTCGTGCTTGGTTATGGGAGGCCACAGTGCAAGTATTGACACCGTTCTCGGCTGCCCAGGATGTTCTCAACGGGTCGGTGCCTGGTTTATCATCCGATGCGTTAGAGGCGACCTTTTCAGCCCCGCCCCGATGGTTTGTCTCGATCGAATGGTAGAGCACCGCAAGGTCCAACCTGTTCAGGATGACGAGGTCGTGCTTGACCCGTATCAGCTTCTTCAGCGGGCCATCGTCGCTCATCAAGTCGGATTGGGAGCCGGGGCAATGGTTTATCTGAGGAAGATCATGGAAGTAGTTACACACGCAGCGGCAGCTGCATATGAACTGCCGATCGAAGGAAAGAATGGTGGACGCAAGCCGTTTGCTCATCTACTCAAGGAAGTCGACGAAGAGGCTCGAATAATCCCAGTTCAGTTCTCGGGGCAGGGATATGACCTATTCTCTGAGCTCAGCAACCAGATACATGGTAACGGCACCGAAGCGGATGCTGTTAGTCGTTTTGGTCCCTGTAGGGCATTGATTGAAGGTATTCTTAGCAACATCGAACTGAACAGCAAAATCGATATGGCGATACAACAACTCGGCTGGAACGATGTACAGACTAGCGAAGCAGGGGTTGTCGCGTGAATTCCTTCAATGAGCTGATCGGCAGGCTAAAACTCGACGGCGTTCCATTCAAGACGCTTGGTGACGTCGGGACGTTTGTCCGGGGTAATGGTCTCCAGAAGAAGGATCTTACCGATGAAGGTGTTCCCGCCGTCCACTATGGCCAAATCCACACCCACTATGGGGTGTGGGCGACCGAGACGAAATCATTCACTTCAAAAGGCCTCGCGGCAAAGCTGCGCCATGCGAAGCCAGGTGATCTGCTAATTGCTACGACGAGCGAAGACGACCACGCTGTCGCGAAGGCAACGGCCTGGCTGGGCGAATCAGATGTCGTATTGAGTGGCGACGCATACATATACAGTCATACGCTCGAACCGAAATACGTTGCGTATTTTTTTCAATCCGAACAATTCGAGAGTCAGAAGCGGCGATACGTATCGGGAACCAAGGTGCGACGAGTATCGGGTGCAAGTCTGGCTAAAGTTCGCATCCCCGTGCCGCCTCGCGAGGTTCAGCGGGAGATTGCACGAATACTGGATCAGTTTGTTCAGCTGGAAGCGGAGCTGGAAGCGGAGCTGGAAGCCCGCCGCCGCCAGTACGGGTACTATCGCAACAGTATGGTAACCAAGAGCAGGTTCCGGTTAAGTGATTGGGTTCCGCTCGAAAACGTGGCTTCGATCCGGGCTGGGAATAGGCCGGAATCAATCAGTCACGTGGGCGATATACCGTACATAAACGCAGGTAATGAACCGTCTGGATTTACCGAGTCTGCCAACACGCACGGTGGGGCGGTGACCATTCCTTCACGAGGACAAGGCAGTGCCGGGCATGTCGGTTTCCAGAATGCAGAATTCTGGTGTGGGCCTCTCTGTTACCGAGTAGTCAGCTCCAATCCTGAGGTCTTAGACAAGTTTCTCTACTACTTTTTGAAAAATATACAAGAGGAGATAGTTGCCTTGAGGAAAGTGGGAAGTATTCCCGCAGTAAATAAATCGGATCTCGGAAAAGTTCTTGTCCCGGTGGTTGCTATCGATGAGCAGCTCCGTACGGTTGCGGCTCTCGATAGATTCGATGCGCTTGTAAATGACTCAGGTGTTGGCCTTCCTGCAGAGCTCGCAGCCCGCCGCGAGCAGTATAAGTACTACCGCGACAAGCTCCTTACCTTCGAGGAGTCCACAGCATGAGTGAGGCAACGCCACGCAAGTACGACCCGATTGCCGTTTCGGCAGAGAGTACGGTGGTCGCCGAGTACGTGCCGGGTGCGGCGTCGGAGGCTGGGCATCAATCGGAAGCTGCGCTTGAGCACGAGCTAATTAGGCTAATGGAGTCGCAGGCGTACGAATACCTGCCGATCGCCTCGGATGAGCAGCTGACTGCGAACCTGCGGCTGCAGCTTGAGCTGTTGAACTACATCACGTTCTCGGATGCGGAGTGGACCGACTTCTTGGACAACAAGATTGCCGGGAAGAGCGACGGCATCGCCGAGAAGACGGTGCGTATCCAGGAAGATCATGTGCAGATCCTCAAGCGCGACGACGGTTCTACAAAGAACATCGCATTTCTGGATAAGCACAACATCCACAACAACAGATTGCAGGTCATCAACCAATACGAGGTCGATCGTGCCGACTCTGCCGACGAGGAGGGTGCGGGTGGTCGGTACGCGAACCGCTATGACGTGACCATCCTGGTCAACGGGTTGCCGATGGTGCATGTCGAGCTTAAGCGGCGCGGTGTTGATATTCGTGAGGCGTTCAATCAGATAGATCGATACCAGCGAGACAGTTTTTGGTCAGGCACAGGTCTTTTCGAATATGTGCAGTTGTTTGTCATTAGTAACGGCACATTGACGAAGTACTACTCTAATACCACCCGCAACGCGCACTTGAACGAGCAAAAGAAGGCGACGAAGGGCCGCAAGAGTTCGAACTCATTCGAGTTCACGTCGTGGTGGGCGGATGCGCAAAATAAGCCGATCCAAGACCTGACGTCGTTCGTGAAAACTTTCTTCGCTAAGCACACGCTACTTAACATCCTTACCCGCTACTGCGTCCTGACCGCCGACCGTCTGCTGCTCGTCATGCGGCCTTACCAGATCGTTGCAACCGAACGAATCTTGCAGCGTATCGACATCGCCATCAACTACAAGCAACTCGGCACCATCGCAGCCGGCGGCTACGTGTGGCACACCACAGGGTCGGGCAAGACGTTGACATCGTTCAAGACAGCACAGCTTGCCTCCAAACTTCCGAGTGTGGAGAAAGTGCTGTTTGTCGTGGACCGCAAGGATCTCGACTATCAGACGATGCGCGAGTACGACCGCTTCCAGAAAGGTGCGGCAAACTCCAACACCTCGACGGCAGTGCTGAAGAAGCAGCTCGAAGACCCGACCGCGCGGATCATTATCACGACGATCCAGAAGCTCTCGACCTTCGTCAAAGCCAACAAGAATCATGCGATAGCCAACGAGCACGTCGTAATCATTTTCGACGAGTGTCACCGTTCGCAGTTCGGTGACATGCACACCGACATCACAAAAATGTTCAAGTGCTACAACCTGTTTGGCTTCACCGGAACACCGATCTTTGCCGAAAACAGCGGCAGCGGAGGCAACCCACAGTTCAAGACCACTGAACAAGCCTTCGGTGGGAAATTGCACGTCTACACGATCGTCGACGCGATCACCGACAAGAATGTGCTGCCCTTCCGGATCGACTACATCAACACAATCAAGGTCGGTAACGTCGTCGACAAAGAAGTATCGGCGATCGACCGTGAAAAGGCGCTGCTCGATCCTCGCCGCATCGATGAGATCGTCAAGTACACACTGGAGCACTTCGAACAGAAGACGAAACGAGCATCAACCTACGAGCATTCCGTGGTGACCAACGTCCCGCAGTCGACACGTACGCGACGCCAAGCCGAAGCGTTGCGTGAACGCAAACGTGTACGCGGCTTTAACGCAATTTTTGCGACTGCGTCGATAAGGGCGGCACGGATCTACTACAACGTGTTGACATCGGAGCAGGAGAAGCTCCCAGCTGGTAAGCGACTGAAAATTGGGTTGATCTATTCCTACGGCGCGAATGAGGCCGTCGACGATGATGTCATCGATGATGAAGGGTTTGAGACCGAGGATTTGCCGATCGACGCCCGCTCCGCGTTGGAAGATGCGATCATCGACTACAACGAGATGTTCGGTACCAGCTACGACACGAGCGCCGACAAGTTCCAGAACTACTACAAGGATCTCTCGCAGCGACTGAAGAACCGCGAGCTCGATCTGGTGATCGTGGTCAATATGTTCCTCACCGGATTCGATGCGACGACGCTGAACACATTGTTCGTGGACAAGAATCTGCGCGCACATGGACTGATCCAGGCGTATTCGCGGACCAACCGCATCCTGAACTCGGTGAAGACCTACGGTAACATCGTGGCGTTCCGTGATCTCGAAGACGCCACAAACAATGCGCTAGAGCTTTTCGGCAACAAGGACGCCCGAGGTGTCGTGGTACTCAAGCCATTCGGCGACTACTACGAGCAGTACTCCGACAGGGTCAATGAAACGCTATCAAAGTTCCCACTTGGACAACCAATTATCGGGGAGCAAGCTCAAAGAGAGTTTATCGCGCTCTTCGGTCATATTCTGCGGCTCGAGAACATCCTCACTTCATTTGACGACTTCGCTGGCAACGAGATCCTGACTGAACGCCAGGGTCAGGACTACCGCAGTGTCTACCTCGACCTTTACGCCGAGTTCCGCAAGGGTACCGACGCCGACAAAGAGCTGATCAACGACGATGTGGTGTTCGAGGTCGAGCTGATCAAGCAGGTCGAGATTAACGTCGATTACATTCTCATGCTCGTCGCCAAGTATTGCGAGGATCACGGTGGGAATGACGAGGACAAGGAGATCCGTGCTGAGATCTCCCGTGCGGTTGATGCCAGCCCCACGTTGCGCAACAAGAAGGATCTCATCGAGGACTTTGTCGACTCCGTGTCCGTCGATGAGGCTGTCGACGAAGAGTGGCAGGCATTCATTGCAGTCAAGAGCGAAGCTGAGCTGGCCAAGATCATTGAGGATGAGAATCTCCACGCCGACAACACGCGCGCCTTCGTCCATACGGCGTTCCGCGATGGAGCACTGCGCACAAGTGGTACGGCGATTACGAAGGTACTGCCGCCGGTCTCCCGATTCGCGAGAGGCGGCGGTCACGGAGAGAAAAAGCAACGCGTGATCCAGAAGCTGTCCGCGTTCTTCGAGAGGTTCTTCGGCTTGAGTGCCTGAGGTGTCCAGTGAGCGTGAGTGAACACGGACCGACTTGCTGCACTGCTTCCGTCGCGCTTGAGCGCGCCTGAATCATGACAAAGGGCATGGTTGTGGACAAGAAGAAGGTCGACCACGCGTGGAAGAGGAAGGCCTACAGGTGCAGATCTACCTTCCACTCAGACACCCTGTGTCAGCTCCTGCCCGCAGATCGAGCCGGTGCTCCGAAGGCTGTGTGGGCAACGACTTTTTTGTTCGACTTCTCGATCGACGGGAAGTGACTAGACTTGGCGGCCGTGACCTGGATCGAGAAGACCTAACACCGCAAACGCCGTCAACGACGTCTCGGCACCCTACTCCGATCGACTTTAAGACAATCAACCGGGCCGCGCACGCAGCCTGAATCACTGAACCCCACCAGTTTGCCGAAGTGGTGGGCAGTCCCGGTTGCCTCGCGCGTGCCGCAGGCGGATTTGTACTCGTGGAGGCGGTCGAGGACCATTGCAGTGCGCGCTCGCCTCGCTCGGCCGGGTAACACCTCGACATGCGCTTCAACTTTCACAAAGAACGAAGTGGCGTCAAACCCGGGACGGTCCGCCCATCCGGCCTGCTAGATGTTGGGGATCTGGGTAACCATCACTACCAAATGTTGGGGTTCGGCAAGCGTGTCGCGTGATTTTCTCCCAGGTCGGGCCATACAGTAGTTCGTGGGAAAGTGACCGGTCAGACTTCAACCGCTAGGGGGCACAATGATGTACCCGACCATCTCAACTAGCGTCAGCGACATCATCACGGCCAGCTGGAATATCTCGAAGGGCACCGTGGTCCCAGAAACCGATGACATCGTAATGAAGAACGGCGGACGAAGAGTCGAGGCGACGTACGCTTATGCTGACCTCGCGGACTCAAGCAAGATCGCTCAAGCTCTCAATCCAGAGGTCGCGGCTAAGATAATCCGCTCTTTCGTTAACAGCGCTACTCGCATCTTCCGCTTCTACGATGGCGAGATTCGGTCATTCGACGGCGACCGCGTGATGGCTATTTTTATCGGTGAGAAGAAGAACTGGAATGCTGTTCGGTCGGCTTACGCGATTAGCTGGGCCGTACATGACGTCATCCGTCCGAAACTCAAAGAACACTGGGATTGGTCCACCACGCCGGGCGGGTTATACAACATCAGCCACCGTGTCGGCATTGACACAGGTGAGTCTCTGATCGTTCGTGGTGGTGCTCGTGACAACAGCGACCTCATCTCAGTTGGCGCAGCACCCAACATCGCTGCCAAACTCAGCGACTTAAAGTTCGGCCATTCGACGTACGCCACCGACCGCGTTATCGATGCGCTTGACGGCGATGACTTGCTCTATTACGAGAACAACCGGCTACGCCTGCGATGCTTCGAACGACTCAATAGTCGTGTCGAGATAGGCGGTACCTACAACACGGTCTACGGTTCTAGCGTGTACTGGGGAATATAGTGAACGACAACCCCATCGAGAACGCCTGGAAGATCCACGCCGCTCTGGTCGACTGGACAGGCAAGGTCGACACAAAAGCCTCATTCACACTCACGATCGAAAGCGCATTGTTAGCTGGGGTAATGGCCTTGTCAGGCGAAAACCGGGCGTTAAGCAACTTGCGCGGCCTTCCCGCGTTCCTATACGTGGTAGGTATCAGCCTGCTGGTCGTGGCGGTCTGCTACGCAGTGCTGGTCGTTCGGCCACGGCTTCGCTCGAAGAACCTGACGGCCGAAGCGCGTCAGCACTACATCTACTTCGGACACCTTCGTGAACGTAAGCCGTCCTTGGTGCGCGACCACCTGGAGAACACGCCGGTTCTGCCGGTGTTGTCGAAACAATTAGTCGAGATGAGCAAGATCGCATGGGACAAGCACAAGATGGTGCAGCGGTCGATGACGATCGCACCGCTCGGCCTTGTCGCGCTGCTCTTCGCTGCTGCCCTATCCAGTTAAATAAGCCAAGATTGATTATCTTCGTGCAAATGGTCCGGTAATATTCGCGATACCCGCCCACCTGGATCGACTCGGTCCTCGGAAGTCTTGTAGCTCGTCCCTACCGGTCTTGCGTTTCGCATACAGGTCAACTGACGTCACCCGAAGGCGATGCGAAGCCCGACGCTCGCTGTGGCCCCACCGGCGCTGAGGATGAAGTTGTGTCGTCCTTCGTCGCGGAACACCATTTGCATCGACAGGAACCAGAATCGATTCTCGCCGGTGAAGCCGGCACCGGGGATCTGCAAGCCTCGCTGATTGACGATGTGTTCCCCGTTCGCGTCGAGCACTTCGAGAGTCGCAGGAAAGTCCTTACCGATGTCGTCGGGCCCGGTCTGTAGGAGCGCTACCAGACGGCATTCGAGCATGCGGGTATCGCGCGGGACTGTGCAGGAATCCCATACACCGCCGAGAATGTCGAGCATGTCGTTGGAGGCGCGCGCGTACTCGGCGAAGAACAAGCCGGTGATGATCATCGGCTTCGCCTACCTCCTTCGATCGACACTGGCTTCTGAGTGTTCGCGACACACGGGGTCAACAGTCTCGGTCCGAACATCGAATCATGCGTTTTCGCGCGGAGTTCCCTGCGATACTGAGCCGACATGGCCTGTGCCGGGGGCGGGTCCAAGCATTCTCGACCGGTTCGGAGTTGCCATGTCCACGAGAACGTTCATTGCAATCACCGCAATAGCTCTCGCTTGCGTCGGCTGCTCCAGCAACCCAACCGAGACACCGAGCGATGCTGTTTCTGCGACGAGCAGCTCGAGCGCTACTGTGTCGGTAGTGCCTAGCTCCACCGTGGTCGCTCCGGCTGCACCTGAGCCGCCGCCTGTTCCTCAGCCTCAACCGGTCACGTTCGAGTGTGGGGATTTGGATCTGTACCAGTCCGGCACTGCGTTGTATTCGGACGGAACAACAGGGTACGAAGCCGAATGCGACACGTACGTCGCGCCTGCGGCTCCTGAATTGAGATATTGCGATTACGGCGGCACTGCAGTCTTCACCGATGGCTCGTACTCGGTGAACGACCCGAGATGTGCTGCGACCGCGCCGTCGCCCGAGTCCGGGTATCCGTACAACGAGTCCGAAGATCGAAACGGTGATGGCGTCGTGAATGGATATGAGCGGTGCGGAGTTCTGTGTGGAGAGGAACCGACCAGCGGAGACATACAAACCCAGCATGGCTGCGAGCAGGGCTACATCACCGGTCCGCAGTGTCAATAGAGCGACCCGCGATCGGCATTTTCCGTATTGAGGTTCGCCCGTACGGCATAGTGACCACCACTGTCCGACGCGGTCGAAGGTGGAAGCTCTGTGAGGAACGCGCTGAGAAGCGGCAGCGACAAGTGGGTCGTCGTCGATGTCGAGACTTCGGGTCTGAAGGCGTCCCGTGATCGGGTACTCAGCGTGGCCGCTCTGACGGTCGACGAGGACGGACGGGTCGGACGCGAACTGTCGACTCTGGTCAACCCGGGCTGCGATCCCGGTCCGGTGCACATCCACAAACTGACGCCCGAACGACTTGCCGGTGCACCGACGTTCGACACGATCGCCCCGCGACTCATGGATTTGCTGGACGGTCGAACCATGGTCGCGCACAACGCGAGTTTCGACCACGGCTTCTTGAAGCTCGAATCGATGCGTGCGGGCATCGACATTCCGACGAATCAACGGCTGTGGCTGTCGCTCTGTCGAAGATTGTTGACGCAGCGCCACGAGCTGGTGACCTACATCCACACGCCGTAGACTGGTGCTGAAAATCGCATCGCGTTACACCCTGCTCTGTGGTCGATTAACTGTCAGGCGATCATTGGAGGTCGCAGGACACGCATCACTCGTGGTGTTGCAAACCGAGGGAACTTCGGAGCAGGCTAGCCAGGTCGCGCCAGGGTGCTCTGACCGGCTTGAGCATCATTCAGTCGGATGATATCTGATTCGAGTTTGTGCCTCGGCCTCGTCCGACTGTCCTGATTGAGCTACTGTAGCTGCGAGCTGATGAAATGCCTACTTCTGTTTTCTGTCTGTACTGAGGTGCAGCCTAGCCTTCCGGGCCTCCGTAGTCTGTTCAAATTTTATCTGAAGCTGGAAATATAAAATTCTCGTCCTTGGGGGGATGGAAGCTTTGTCGCAAAACCAGTTTGACGCCCTGTTGGCCGACTACACGGCGGTCCGCGATGACGAACGCGAGCTTTTGAATCAGCAAGTAACTCTATTCGGTGCCGTGGTGGCTACTCTTACCCTCTTTGGTGCGCTGGTAGTTGGTTTGGGTGAGAGCATAAATCTACCTGACGAGATTGCTGCTGTTTCCCCATTGGTACCGCTGTCTCTAATCTGCCTTTTACAGATTGTTGGATCGCAGGCGACGGTCAGGAGCTTTTACGCTCGATCAGTAGAGCGCGAGATTCGAGCGCTACTACCTGTAAACGGCGCATTGGGGTCATACCCACGACTCGACGCAATCTCGTATCGAGAACTGATGGACACGTTGAATTCGCTTAGTCGCGGAGGAAGAATCCCAAGAATTTTAACTATCATTGTTTTTTCGTCTGTGGCAATTGTCTTTATTGGTTTAGTTGTCTATATGGCTCGCGAGTTCGATTTCTATCTGAAAATTGCTATGTTAGCATTCTATGGCACCGCAACGTTGATGTTGCTGGTTGAAGCTTTTCGGGCAACTGTGTTTGGCCGTGCGTATTTTAAGTCGATTGTGAACCACACAGTTCTCCGTAAGACGCTACCTTTAACGCCGCTTCCGCCGCCTATTGCACCTCCATCCGGCGAGCGATCGTTATTGTCGTATCTTCTTTTGCCACGGCCGGCTGATCTAGCGAAATCCGTATTCTTTGTGTTGGGAATTCTTACCCTCCTGTCAGTGAATCCGGAAGTGGCTCGTGAGCAATACTTTTGGCAACGCGCACTTGTTCTGTTCCTTGTGTTGGAAATTGTCGTCTATCAATGCAGGTATCAGTGGAACGACTTACGGGGTCTGGGTGAGGACGCCGCAGCCCCTGCTGCAGTGCAACGCGGTCGAATACCGACGACGGGCCGATCTCTAAGTTTGACGGTGTCTATTGTGCTGGCCGCTATGGGGCTCCGGCTATTTGTAGCTTTTATGGCATGCGCCTTCGATTTTGTCTCATTCTCGGAACATGTGGTACCAATGGTCATTGGCGTTTTCGGTCTAGGAGCAATTTACGAATATCTTCGAAATCGCGAGCGGGTGTCATATATCCCAACGGTAGCTGGCCCGCTTACTGCAGCACGTGGAGCAACCATATTTGCGGTATGTGTTGTGGTGGGTCTCGGCTATCCCCTCCGAGCCGCTATTGGGTACTTCATGGGCGGAAGCGCCGTAAATTCGGACCGTGAGGTTCCTTGGGATTGGAAGTGGCCGAAGTATTGGGAACTCGATGCACCTTACTTTACGGCTCTGGACTTCAATGCACCTCTTGTCTTAGTTTTGCTGCTATTGTTTTCGGTAGGTATTGTATTTGTATCCATGACCTGGTGTTTGGAAGCAGGATCCTTCAGCTCGAATTTCTACCTTTCAGGCGGAAAAGAGAATATTGTTGTTGATCGGGATATTGGCAAGAAGCCCCACCTGCTGGCCATGTTCGGTCATACCGAATGGGAGACTCATGTTTTTGGAGATCCGACGCCCCCCTCCGGCCTGCTAGTATCTTTTGACGGTCGTACGGTGCAATGGATGAAGTATCAAAGTCGTCCACTTGCAATTTGGAATGTTGCCTCGATCAGTGCTTGTTTATTTGGTTTAGGCTACGTTATCTCCATCTGGCAGGCGAATGCATTCTCGCTTGAGTATTATTTGTCCGTTGGTTTATTCTTTATCACCGCTCTCGCCATTCTTCTCTTGAAAACTAAGAGTCGGAAACTGCGCTCGACGATCTGGCTAATGTTCATTCTATCGACTCTGGTCATAGTCAAATCCCAAAATGGCAGCTGGCCTCTTGTATGGAATTATGGAGAGTCAATAGGACTGTCGCTTCCGGCAATGGTCGTCAGATCCTCACTTTCTGTCTGCGCCCTCGTGTGTCCATTGTTGGTTCACGAATTCTTTCGCAATTCGTCATATCGGGATCTGGCGTTTCCGAAAATTAAAATCAGAAAATTGGTTACTTCAGCAATGACGTCCTTGGTGATCTTCGTTGTTGGATCCGAGACGGCATCAAGAATGTAGGACACCAGTGGTGAGTGGTGAGCATTGCCCCGAATCCCTACTACGTGACTGCGGAGAACTTAACAATGCGGCCGGCGCAGGTTCAATGAGGCCGGGGGGTGGGTGCCATTGGGCAACCACTAGAGGGCATGAGAGTCGTGATCAGCGGCGACACGCACATTCCGCGATTGCGTTTGGCCGCACAGCTCACCGAAGCGGGCCTGGACGTGATGAACTCCGTCAGCCGGTTCACCAGCGTGGTGGTGTGTTCGGATCCCACAACGGAAAGCCGAAAGATCGAACGGGCTCGCGCCCATGGTTTTCGGATCATCTCGGAGTCCGAGTTGCTCGACTTACTCCGGGATGTGCAGCCAGGAACGCCGAAAGGTACTCGGCCGCAGACCCAGCCAAAGCCACCCGTGCAGCAGCCCGATCCAGTCGCCGAGCCCTGGCAGACAAGAAGGGTCTTGGTCATGGGCGGTTCGCATGCTGAGTCGGTACTGATGCGGTCTCGCCTCATCCAACTCGGGGCCACACCGGCTGTGAATCTGAGCGCAGGCGTCACCGACATCCTGATCCTGGACGGCGGCGACGGAGATCCCCGGATACCGAAGGTGAAAGAACGGGACCTCACACTGCTGACACCCGCATCGATCGACCGTGAATTGAAGATCGAGGAGCCTGCTCCGCTTCCGGTGCGGCGGTCGCGAATCGCCCCGCTGGTGCCGCGTGGTGGTGTCGTCGATCTGGATCCGAGCGTCACCATACTGACCTTGAACAGTTCGTGGCGGGCCGACGAGTCCGAGCGGGTGGGCGTCGACGTCGTCGCATTCTTGGTCAACGGCGACGAATTGGTATCCAGTGACGAGGATTTCGTTTTCTACAACGCTCCGGCTACCTCGGACGGCGCCGTTTCGATGTCGATCGACGGGGACAGTGAGCAGGGTGTGCGGATCGATCTGGCACTCGTTCCCGTGGAATGCGCCCGTATCGTCATCGCCGCAGCCATAGACGGCGACAAGACATTCGGTGACGTCGGTGCCGTCTCGGTATCGCTCGATGGAGTCGATTCGACGGTCGCCACGGCAGTGCTCGACGCAGCCACGACCGAACAGTCGATGCTGCTTGCAGAGATCTATCGCCGAGGGGCTGGTTGGCGCTTCCGACCCATCGGTCAGGGCTACGACGACGGATTGGCTGAACTCGCCGTCAGATACGGCGTCGAGGTCGACAGCTAGCTGACCCTCCTCACTTATAAGCGCTGTCCACGCGGTGGGCCGCACCGCTGGCATTCGCCGTCTCATAGGTCTCAGACGATCAAGCTGTCAGTGGAGGTGTCTACGCTCGTCACCAATTGATCGGCCGAATGCGTAGGGGGACAACATGGTGACTCTGTCTGCAGTATCAGCACTGGTAGCGGTTTGCGTGCCGCTCATCGCGACCACTCTGTGGCGAATGCGGGATGAGAATCTCAGCAGCCGCGCGAGGACGCTCGCCAGGGCTTACGAGCGGAAGGAACGGCAATTCGTCTTCGCAGAGAACCTGGAAGCGATGGGTTTGCCCAACGAGGCAGCCAGGTCTCGTTACGACGGACTTTATGCGTTCTACCGGGTCGGTGTGCAATGGAGCTATCGGCAGTCCAATCCGGCCGAGTTCGTAGCCGCCTTCGCCGGAGGGTTGGCCGTTCTCCTGGGTGTCGGCATGGCACTGATAGCTCCTCGGTCGTTACTTACATCGGTCCTCTCAGCCGGCCTGGTCTGCGTAGCCGCGGTGGCTTACGTAGCGTGGGGGTGGTTTGCGTTTCGTGAAGTTCGACGAACCAAGCCTCGAATCGAAGCGTTGGTCACGGATTTCGCATCGGTGTGCGGTTTAAGGGTGTCGCGCTGAGACGCAGCGAACGTCGACGTGGGAGAAGTGTTCTCCTACACCAACTCGATGACCTCCAACGCTCCGTCGGCGTGTGAGCTACGCAGTCGCTTCTTGTCGTATTTGCCGACACTGGTTTTCGGGACCTCGTCGATGAAGGTCCAACGTTCGGGCAATTGCCAATGCGCGACGCGACTGTCGAGGAACTCTTTCAGTTCCTCGGCCGTCACCGACGCGCCCTCGCGGACAACGACAGCCACCAGAGGCCGTTCGTCCCACTTGGCGTCCGGCACACCGATGACCGCGGCCTCCCGCACGGCCGGGTGTCCCATCACCTGGTTCTCGAGTTCCACCGAGGAAATCCACTCGCCACCGGACTTGATGATGTCCTTGGAGCGATCGGTCAGTCGTAGGTAGCCGCCTTCGGAGATCGTGCCCACGTCGCCGGTCCGCAGCCAGCCGTCGTCGAACTTGTCGTCTGCGTCGGCGCGGTAGTAGCTACCGGTGATCCACGGGCCACGCACCTCGAGTTCGCCGACGGTCTTGCCATCCCACGGCAACACCTCACCGGCATCGCCGACGAGGCGTGCTCGCACTCCGGCCACGAATCTGCCTTGTGTGCAGCGCAAGTCGAACTCGTCCTCCGGAGACAGGCCGGCGTCGGGCTTGCCGGAGGTGCCCAGTGGTGAGGTCTCGGTCATGCCCCACGCCTGCGAGATGTGCACGCCGTACTTCTCGTGGAATGCCTTCATCAGACTCGGCGGGCACGCCGCACCGCCGACCACCACGTCACGCAGACTCGACAGGTCCGCTGGGTGCTCGTCCAGGTGAGCGAGCAGGGCCTGCCAGATCGTCGGAACCGCGGCCGCCGCCGTGGGACGCAACGTCGACATCATCTCCGCCAACGGAGCCGGCTGCAAAAACCTGTCGGGCATGATCAGCGACGCACCGACCATCAGCGCTGCATAGGGCAAGCCCCACGACATCGCGTGGAACATCGGCACGATGGCCAAGACCTTGTCGGACTGCGCAATCGCCATCGCGTCGGTCATGCAGGCCTGCATCGAATGCAGGTAGATCGAGCGGTGCGAATACACGACCCCCTTGGGGTCACCGGTGGTGCCTGAGGTGTAACACATTGCGGCAGCGGATCGTTCGTCGAGCTCGGGCCAGTCGAACCCCTCCGGCTGACCCGCCAGCAGGTCCTCGTAGCCCAGTACTTCGATGCCGTCGGGTGCAGTGACCTGTGCCGGGTCGACGCCGACCACGATGAGATGCCGCACGGTCTCGAACGTCGGCAGCAAGGGTGTCAGCAGCGGCAGCAGGCTCGCGTCGGCGATGATCACCTGATCCTCGGCATGGTTGACGATGTAGGTGAGCTGCTCGGGGAAGAGCCGAATGTTCAGCGTGTGCAGCACCGCGCCCATCGCAGGAATCGCCATGTAGGCCTCCATGTGCGGGGCGTTGTTCCACATGAACGTGCCGACGCGCTGATCGTCGTCGACGCCGATCGACCGCAGACCGTGCGCCAGTTGCGCTGCCCGCCTGCCCAACTCCCCGAAGGTGACCGTAGTGGGGCCGCCGTCGGTCCAGGTGGTGATCTCGGCCGAGGAGTGAATGGACGTCCCGAATCGAACCAGCTGGCCGATGGACAGTGGGGTGTCCTGCATGGTGCTCTTCATCGATCTCGCTCCTGAAGTCTCGGCTTACACGTCGTTGTGCTCCGCGTCACACCATGCACGATACGGACTTACTCGGACGCGTGGTCGCGGGTACCTCGGATTCGGGCGTCGACCTCGCGAACGGTGTCTCGATAGATGTCCGACGCGGGATCGATGACCGCGAAATGGCCACCCGGCCCTTCGACATAGTCGACCGAATCCGGGCCGGCAACAGCGGCGGCGTAGTACGCCCGACTGATCTCGAGCAGGTTGGGGTCGTCCGACTCCGCACTCGCCACCAGATGCGGCACACCGAGCGGAAGCCTCGAGATCGGAGACGATGCCTCGTACGTCTCCTGCGCTCCGGCGAATCGGGCACCGATCGCATTCGACACCGCGCCCTCGCCGAGCCAGCGCTCGTCGCCGACCCGCAGATCGAGTACACCGGCCAGGCTGACCGCAAGAGCAGGTGTCACGGGCTTTCCCACGGAATCGGCCGCGGCTCGCAGTGCGAGCTGACCGCCTGCTGAGTGGCCGAACAGAACTATTCGAGACAGATCCAGATCACCGGGTGCCGTCTCCAACGCTGCGAGCGCGGATGCGACATCGCCGGTCGTCGCATCCCACCCGTGTTCGTCGGGGCGACGGTATTCGACGTTCCAGGTCGCGAAGCCGCGCTCCGTCAGATCGACGGCCATCGCGTCCATCAGATCGAACTCCCAGCGCGCACGCCAGTACCCACCGTGAATGAGCACGGCAACGGGAAAGGGGCCATCACCGACCGGCACGCGCAGTTCGCCGCGTTGCTCCGGGTGATCCCCGTACGACAGGATCGTGCCGGGGTGGAAGCGGTGGAAATACACGCTGTCGATCGCGAATCGCAGACCGTCGAGTCCGCGGCCGCGAATGTGAGTGCGAATTCCATCGGATCGATCCGGTGCGCACTGCCCGAGGTCGACTCGAACGACACTGCTGTACGACGACGTGTCGACGGGAATTCTGTCGCCGGGAACAACGATTACCTCATCGGATCCGGTTTCGGCGTCGACGATTCCGCCGGACAGCCCGCGTGCGTCGAGGGCCCTGGCCACCAGTTCTTGCGCGGTGGCGAGATCGGCGAACACACCGGGCGCGGCGATGATGTCGATGTGCTTCGAGACGTCGTTCATGGGTTTCACGCTACCCACCTGGCGTCGACCGAGCCCGAACGGCGAGTTCGGGCTCGGTCGAACGACGCGAATTAGGCGTCGACAGCCTCGTTCAGCTCACGCAGACGGGGCAGTGCGCGGTTGGTGAGCAGGTCCTCGCGGGTCTCGGCGGAGACAGCCATGCTGTCCTTCCACAGTGACCGCCCTGCCATCGCTCCGCGGGCACCGTTGGCGACGGCGATGCGGACCTGCTCGATGAACGTCTCGTGATCGACGCCCGCCGAGAGCACGGCCCACGGAACACCCTGTGCTGCTTCGGTCACCGCGGCACATGCCTCGGCGGAACCGGGGTAGGGAAGCTTGAGTACCTTGGCACCGCATTCGACCGAGATGCGGGTGGAGTCGGCGATGATCTTGCCGAAGCCGGCCTTGTAGTCCTCGTCGGACTCGTTCTCGAGCTGGTAGGTCAGGATCTCGACGATGAGCAGCAGACCCTCGGCCGAGCAGGCCTTGACGAGGTCGCGGATCTCCTCGGCAACACGGGAATCGACGCCCTGCTGCTCAGGGCGCATGTAGAACAGCATCTTGGCGACGTCTCCGCCGAGATCACGCACGACGCGGGGGGTCACGCCGTCGACGAAGCGGGTGTAGCGCAGACCGTCGGTCTCCTCGAAGCCCGAGGCATCCATGCCGACCACCAACGCGGTGTTGCGCGAGAGCACACCGTCGTCGACGATCTTCGGCAGTGCCACCTCCGGGTCCAGCAGGATCGCAGGCGCGTGATTGCCGAGGTAGCGAACCAGATCGGCCTTGGCCTCGGCGAGCTGCTCGACGGTGATCGAGCCCGGTCCGTCGGTGGCGTCCTTCATGACGGCCTTCATCCCGTTGCGCTGATCTCCGGCGACGATGAGCATGTTGCCGTCTGCGGTGGAGATGGCAGCCATTCCACGACGTTCGAGGGTGGTGAGTTCGTTCATCTTCTTCTCCTGGTGGGTGTTGGGGTCGAGCGCAGTCAAGACAACGTTGTCTCACTGCAGAAATGTGGGCTCAGATTTCTATGAGCGTCAGTAGGCGGGCGGCGAACAGTGCTGCACCGTAGGCGGTGTCCTGCGAGCGGGTCGAGACCGAAACGCCGGGCAGTACCTGAGCTCGTGCGTCTCGCACGCTGGCCATCCCGGCCCAGCCGCCGGTGAGCAATGTCGTCTTGGCAGGCGGCACCTCGGCGTCGAGTGCCTCGATGAGTCGAGCTACTTCGTCGTTGCCGTGCAACAGAATCGAACGGAACAGCTCCGCTGAATCGATACCGTCGGTGCGGACCGTGATGGACAGAACGCCGTCGTCGTTGCGGGCACCCGCGATGTCGATACCGCCGTCGGTGAACGGCCCACCTTCAGGCAGAGCGCACACTCGCTGATCCAGTAGATCGCGTCCGGTTCGATCGTTGATGTCGCACAGCTGCAACGCCCGTCGCATCAGCAAGCCGGTCTTGACTCCGGCAACGAGTACGTGTTGGCCCGGCACCACGTGGCGGACCGAGTTGATGAGATGCTCGGCGAGTCTGCTCCGCGCGGCCGTGGTCAAGGGAGCGTCGAGTACCCGCAGCAGAACCTCGGCGGTGCCCATCGACACGTGGTACCGGTCGTGAGGGATCGCTCCGCCGGACACTGCGGACACGAGATGGTCGTGACCGGCCACAGTGAGGCGAGCGCCGGCGATGGACTCGGGAAGAGTTGCCGCGTCGGCGGTTCCGAGGTCTGTTCCGGCGTCGACCAAGGGCGGAATGAAATCGGCTCCGACGCCCAAGTGCGTCAACATCTCCGACCAGGGTTCGCCGCTGTCCTGATCGAGTAGTCCGGTGCGCGAACTCAGCGAGTAGTCGGCCACGGCGCGGCCGCCGAGGGACAGTACGACGAACTCCGGCAGGTTGAACCAGCGAAGCCCGTTCAAGCTCAGTCCGTTGTCGCGAAGGTGTGCGATCTTGACGACGGAGACCTGCACGCCGACGGGAAGGCCCGTCTTGCCGGCGAACTGATCGCGCAATTCGGCCGGCAGGTTGTCGACCTGCTGCTGACCGCGCGGATCGAACCAGGCGAAGGCCGGCGCGCGGACAACGTTGTCTTCATCGAGAAGGAAGCCCGTTTCGCCCATCCCGGACACTGCGATGGCGGCGATGCGGGCGGCCGGATCGCCGGTGACGTCGGGCAGTCGACGCGCGACGGCGTCGAGCAGCTGCCCGATGGTGGCCAGCAAGTCCTCTGCGGCGAGGTCGGTGGTTCCGCCCGGGCCGTGCCGCCACGGTGTGGGGCTCTGCTCGATGAGCAGTTCGGTGCCGGCATCGTCGGTGACGAGTACTTTGACGCCGGTGCTCCCGAGGTCCAGTCCCGCAACAAGTCTGGGGTTCACGGAGTTGGTCTCATTTCTGTACGGGTAGGGGGAGGGCGTGCGAGAGTCTTTCCACCAGCGTGGTGGGCGCGACTTGTTGCTCCGGTTCGAGATACGGATCGTCGAACCGCTGAACCAGGCGATCGAATGCGAGTGTGCCGATGCGATACGGGTCTTGGTCTATGCAGGTCACCGACGGGCTGACGGCGTCGGCGAGCGAGAAGTTACCGAACGAGACCATCGCCACGTCGGTGCGGTCGATTTCGTGCAGCACCGACACCACGGCCGTGGCATGTCGCGCATTGGCGACGAAGAAGGCGGTCGGCGGATTGCGCAGTGCCAGTAGCTTCTTGACGACGGGGCGCACCGAATCCGCGGCATGCGACACCGGAGGAGCGAGTGCGGCCTCGGGCTTCTGGCCGAGGTCCGCGAGCACGTCGAGGTACGCCTGCCGGCGCAACTGGGCGGTCTGCAGTCGATCGTCGAAGCCGAGCAACGCAATTCGGGTGTGCCCGCTTGCCATCAACTTCTCGACGGCGCGCTTGGCAGCACCGTAATCGTCCACGATGACCGAATCGAATCCCGAGATCGAGCGGTCGATGGTCACCGTGGGCAACGTTCGACGCCGCGGCACGAGGAAATCGCTGTGATCGCCGACCGGCGCAAGGATGATCCCTCGCACATGTTGCCCGGCAAGAAGGGCCAGCTGATCACGCTCGCGCTGGGCGTCGAACCCGGTGCTGCCGACGATGACCGCGAGACCGTGTTCGAGCGCACGATCCTCCACGGCACTGACCAGGGATGCGAAGAAGACGTCGTCGATGGAGTCGACGATGATGCCGATCGTGTTGCCGGACCCCGATTTCAGTGACCGAGCAGCAGAATTGGGAACGTAGTTGAGCGTCTGCACCGCGGCTTCGACGCGCTCACGCAACTCCGGCAAGACCGTGTCCACGCCGTTGACGACGCGTGAGACGGTCTTGAAGCTGACGCCTGCCAATGCGGCGACGTCTTTGATGCTTGCGCGCTCGGTCACGTGAACTCTCGATCGGAGGAGTGTGCTCGCGGTATCAACAGTGCGAGACAACGTTGTCTTGTATGATTCCCTCTATGACTCATGTCTGTCAAGACGTCTCCGTGATCGATCGCGAACGGCTGCCGGTTCTGGTGGTTGCCGGTGCTGCGGGAAGTGGCAAGACGACTCTCGGTCGAGAGCTTGCCAGACGGTTCGGTACCGCTCTGCTCGACTTGGACACGCTCACCAATCCGCTTCTCGACGAACTGGATTCGTTGCTGGACGGCCCACACTGGAACAGTGCGGGCCCACACTCGGAACGCATCCGAGTCGGCCGATACGCCGTACTGCTCGCTGCTGCGCGGGACCTCGTGGAGATCGGTCAGCGCCCCGTTCTGGTCGCACCGTTCACCCGCGAATTGACTGCCGGCACGGAGTGGGAACGACTGGTCGCGCACCTGGCCCCCGCTGCATCGTTGGTCGTGCACGTCGACGGGTCGCCGGAGCTGTTGGCGCGCAGGCGTGCTGCGCGTGGGGCGGAGCGTGATGCCCATCGGCCGGTGGATGCTCCGGCGGCCAAGCCGCTCGTTCCCCATCTGCGGGTCGACGCCGAACTGTCGACCCCACAGCAGGTCGATCTGGTTGCGCACGCTCTAGAGGATCAGTCGCAGCGGTGATCGGTTCCGGGCGTGCAGGATCGACGCTCGATCAGCTCGACGCCGAGGATGTTGCGGCGCTTGTAGCGCTTGCTCGGATTCTCGATCCGTCCCAGTAGTCGCTCGATGGCCAACCGGCCGAGGCGAGCGGGATTCTGATCGATCACCGTCACCGGTGGCATCACTGCATCGGCAAGGGGGAAGTCGCCGAATCCGACGAACGCCAGATGTAGCAGATTCATCTGCTGCAGAACAGGCACGCATGCCATCGCCACTCGCGCGTTGGACAGAAACAATGCGGTAGGCGGACTTTCGAGTGCAGTCAGGTCGGTCAGTGCCACCCGGGCATCCTCGCGGTCCAACACACCCAGAGCGACGAGAGTGTCGTCGAAGTCGATTCCGCGCGCCTGCAACGACTCCCGATACCCCTCGAGCCGGTTTCGGCTGGTCGGGATGCCGGCACTGTCGCCGATGACTGCGATGCGGGTGTGTCCCAGATCGAGCAGGTGGTCGGTGGCCAACACCGCCCCGCCGTGATCGTCGTCGACGAAGCTGTCTGCTTTGAGTCCGTCGGGAGCCCGATCGACGAACACCGTGGGGGTCTTGTCGATCCAACGCTCCAGATAGGAGTGGTGTGCACCGGTCGGCGCGATGATCAAGCCGCTCAGCTGTCTACGCAGCAGCGACTCCACCAGAGCCTGCTCCTGATCGCCGTCGTGACCGAGGCTGGTGACCAGAACGGCCATGTCGTCCTGTCGCGCTCGTTCCTCCACCGCGCGTGCAATGGAGGAGAAGAAAGGATCGTCGATATCAGGGACGGCGACTCCGATGGCTGCCGCCTGACCGTTGCGGAACGACGTGGCCATCGTATTGGGCACGTAGTTCAGCGAATTCAAGGCCTCGGTGACGCGGGCACGGGTATCGGGGTCGACGTGAGGGTCGTTGTTGTACACCCGTGAGACGGTCTTGGCGCTGACCTTGGCCAGCGCGGCGACGTCTTGCATGGTGGTCATGATCTACGCCCGTCTGTTCGTCATCGTCTCGTCAGCGACTGGTGTAGCCGCCATCGACTGGCAACGACACTCCGGTCACCATGGAAGCATCATCGCTCAGCAGGAAGGCAATCGGCGCGGCAATCTCGTCTTCGGTGGCCCACCTTCCCAGCGGCATCTGAGCCAGGAACGGCTCCTCGATCTCGGGGCGACCCCAGTAGAACGCAGACATCTCTGTCATCACGACCGTCGGGTTGACGCCGTTGACTCGAATTCCGTGTCGGCCGAGCTCGAGTGCGGAGACGCGAGTGATGTTGTCCAGGGCCGCTTTCGAGGAGCCGTACGAGATATGGCCGGTGAGGGCGACCAGGCTGGCTTGACTCGAGACGTTGACGATGGCACCGGCACCCGCGGCGATCATGGCCGGGACGGTGTATTTGATGACCAACAGTGCGCCGCGCGCATTGATGGCGATGACCTTGTCGAAGATCGAGATGTCGGTGTCCTGAGGTGTGGCGATCTCGCCGCCGAATCCTGCGCAGTTCACCACGCCGTACAGCTCTAGGCCTTCGACAGCCTCGCGGACGCTGTCCTCGGAGGTGAGATCGAAAGCCAGAGGCGTTGCGCCGGTCTCGTCGGCCAGCTTGTCCAGGGCATCCACCGATTGGCCGGCCGCGACGACCTCGGCACCGTCGGCCACCAACCGCCGCACGGTCGCCGAGCCGATGCCTCCGCTGGCACCTGTCACCAAGATCTTGCGGCCGTCGAACTTCGCCATGGGGTCTACCTTCACTGTCTCCGAATGGTCATGTCATCGATGTCATCGACTCTATGGAGTCCGTATATGTCACCGGTGTCATGGACGGTACCCCAGCCCGGTTGCATCAGCGTCGAAAATCGCGATATTGCGTATCAACCCAGTTCAGGGACGGTACCTGCCGGTCCGATATCGGCCTCCCGCAGGCACGAAACGGAAGGTGTGGCGCGTGTCCATGTCACCGGTGACATGAATTTTCGCGAAACGCGTGACAATGCGAGTTGTGTGGGTCACACTCGTTAACACAGCGAGCCCCGAAGGGAGCTCGACCTGCTTCGCAGACCACGTCCTCGGACCGTACTGCGGGCGCCGGTGGGGGTGTCCATCCCGCACTCGAAGCTTTCTCGATTCGACCTAGGAGTATCCATGGCCAGCGTTGCACCTGTTGCGACACCGATCCTCGAAGCGAGGGGATTGTCGAGGAGTTTCGGAAACGTGCGCGCCCTCGACGATGCCGACTTCGACATCTACCCGGGTGAGGTCGTCGCCCTCATCGGGGACAACGGCGCAGGCAAGTCGACGATGGTCAAGGCGCTCTCGGGCAGCCTGGCCGTCGACACCGGCGAGATCCTGTTCGACGGCACCGCGGTCGATCTCGACAGTCCCACCGTTGCAGCAGAACTCGGCATCGAGACGGTGTTCCAGGATCTTGCTCTCGCGCCGCACCTCAACGCGCAGCAGAACATGTTTCTCGGACGCGAACTGCCGGCGAAAGGGCTGCTCGGCCATCTCGGTTTTCTCGACGTCTCCACGATGCGCAAGCAGTCGCAGGACGCGTTGAACGAACTCGGAGCCACCGTGCGTAGCCTGACCGTCCCGGTCGGAGCGATGTCGGGTGGGCAGCAACAAGCCATTGCCATCGCGCGAGCCGTCGCCTGGGCCAAGGGCGTCGTCTTTCTCGACGAGCCGACCGCAGCGCTCGGAGTGGTACAGACCCGCAACGTGCTCGACACCATTCGCCGCGTGGCGGACAGGGGAGTGGCCGTGGTGTTCATCAGCCACTCCATGCCGCACGTGATGGAAGTTGCCGACCGGGTTCAGGTGCTGCGTATGGGCAAGCGCGTGGCCACCCTCGACGCCAAGAACACGACCATGGAAGAACTCGTCGGCGCGATGACCGGCGCAACCACCGGAGCGACACGATGACGAACCAAACCATCAGCCCCTCCCTCGAGCCGATGCCGCCCGGAGACACACCGTCTCGACACTCCTTCGATCTCGTCGTAGCGCTCCGTAAGTTGGCCCGAGTTCAGGTGTTCCAGATCGTGCTCGTATTGGCTGCGATCTGCATCGTGTTCTCGATCATGGCTCCCGGCAGCTTCCCCGAGTGGGGCAACATCCGCCAGATCATCCAGAACGTATCCATCCTGGCCGTTCTCGGCATCGGCATGACGTTCGTCATCGTCACCAGCGGCATCGATCTCTCGGTCGGCTCCGTTCTCGTCTTTTCCGGGGTCGTCTCGGCCAAGACCATGGCCGCGATCGGCGGCGACGGATGGGGAGTCGCCGCCGTCGGAATCGTGGTGGCACTGGGGTGTGGCCTCTGCTGGGGATTGCTCAACGGCTTCCTGATCGGTAAGGCCAACGTGCCTCCGCTGATCGTGACTCTCGGGACCCTGGGCGGCGCTCTCGGGCTCTCACAGGTCATCACCGGAGGTGTCGACATCCGCGACGTACCACCGGTTCTGGTCGATACCATCGGCTACGGCAACTTTCCGGCCACCACCATCCCGTTGATCTCGAGCATCGCTCTGGTGTTGGTCGTCATCTTCGGAATCGTGCTGCATCGCACCAAATTCGGCCTCTACACGTTTGCCGTCGGCTCCAAAGAGCAGTCTGCTCGACGTGTCGGCATCAAGGTGGACATGCACCTGGTCAAGGTCTACGCACTCTCCGGTACTCTCGCCGGGCTCGCGGGCATTCTGTCTCTGTCCCAGTACGGCACCACCGCCATCGCCGGTCAGTCGCAGACCAACCTCAATGTCATTGCGGCAGTGGTCATCGGTGGAACGAGCCTCTTCGGTGGCATCGGAACCATGTTCGGCACCGTCGTCGGACTGTTCATCCCTGCCGTGCTGCAGAACGGTTTCGTCATCGTCGGAGTCCAGCCGTTCTGGCAGCAGGTCGCCGTCGGTGCTGTCCTCATCGCAGCGGTCTACTTCGACCAGCGTCGACGCGACGCAGCTAGCCGAGGTCAATCGCCCAGCTCCCTCAAGAAACTCTGGTCCCGAAGTCCCTAGCTCCGGCCAGCTTCGAAAATCCCTCTATCGCAAACCCTTTACAAGAAAGTCGACCATGATCACATCACGCACCGCCGTCGTTGCACTGAGTGTCGCTTCGGTCTCCGCCATGTTCCTGGCGGGTTGTTCGTCCGACTCCGGAAGTGGTGGCGGCAGCGGCAACATCGCCTTCATCCAGGGCGTCAGTGGCGACGAGTTCTACATCAGCATGCAGTGCGGAATCGAAGCTGCGGCCAAGGATGCGGGCGTCACCGTCGACACCCAGGGCCCGGTGAAGTTCGATCCCACCCTGCAGAAGCCGATCGTGGATTCGGTTGTCGCATCGCGGCCGTCGGCGATCCTGATCGCACCCACCGACGTCGCCGCCATGCAGGCGCCCCTCGCGGCAGCCGCCAAAGCGGGCATCAAGGTCGTCCTCGTCGACACCACTCTGGAAGACCCGTCCATCGCGGTCTCCTCCATCTCGTCCGACAACAAGGGCGGTGGAGCAGAAGCGTTCAATGCGATCGAGCGTCTCAACCCCTCCGGCGGCAAGGTGCTCGTCATCTCCACCGATCCCGGCATTTCCACCGCAGACGCCCGAGTGGAAGGTTTCGAGGAAGCCGTTGGGGCCAACCCTGCCTTCGACTACCTCGGCGTGCAGTACAGCCACAACGATCCGGCCGAAGCTGCCCGCTTGGTCTCGGCTGCCCTGGCCAAGGACCCCGACATCACCGGCATCTTCGCCGCGAACACGTTTGCAGCCGAGGGCACCGCGACCGGAGTTCGGCAGGCGGGCAAGCAGGATCAGGTCAAGATCATCGGCTTCGACGCAGGCCCCGCACAGGTGAAGCAGCTTCGTGAGGGAACAGTCCAGGCTCTGATCGCGCAGCAGCCCGACACCATCGGAACGGACGGCGTGGCGCAGGCCATGGCCGCCATCAACGACCAGCCGGTGACCGCCGAGATCTCGACCGGCTTCCACGTCATCACCGCCGACAACATCGACGGCGAGGGCGCTCAGTACGTCTACAAGTCGTCCTGCTGATCCCTGACGTGTAACCCCTTGAACTGCGGTGGTGCTCCTGGTGGCAGAACATGCCCGGGAGCGCCACCGCTCACCACGTTCATCCGACCGCGAGGACCTGTCATGATCGAGCTTCGTCGCACCACATCGAATGATCTGCCTGCGGGCGTAGCGAAGCCCGAGTACGACGCGGACGAACTGCACTGCGGCGTGGTGCATTTCGGGGTCGGTGCGTTTCACCGCGCGCACCAGGCCGTCTATTTCGATCGCTTGCTCTCCGCCGGTCATCTCGACTGGGCGCTGTGCGGAGTGGGAGTCCTGCCGGGAGACAAGCGAATCGGGGAGGTCCTCGACGCTCAGGATCATCTCTACACGGTCGTGACCGTGGACCCCGATGGCCGACGCGATGCGCAGGTTGTCGGTTCGGTCGCAGATTTTGTTTTCGCACCCGAGGATCCGCAGGGGGTGCTCGACGTGCTCAGCTCACCCGCCACGATGATCGTGTCGCTGACCATCACCGAGGCCGGCTACGGCGTGAACGATGTGACCGGGGTGTTCGAGCCGACCGATCCCGCGGTGCTCGCCGACCTCGAGGACCTCTCCACGCCGTCGAGTGTCTTCGGTTTCCTCACCGTTGCTCTCGCCACCCGTCGCTTCCATGGAATCCCGCCGTTCACCGTGATGTCCTGCGACAACATCGTCCACAACGGAACGGTCACTCGCACCGCGCTGACGTCCTTCGCGCGCCACCACGACAGCGATCTGGCCGACTGGATCGACGCCACAGCCGCGTTCCCTAATTCGATGGTCGACCGCATCACCCCGGCCACGACGCCCACCGTCGTCGACGACCTGCGACGTGACTTCGGCATCGACGACCGCTGGCCGGTCCAGTCGGAATCGTTCTCCCAGTGGGTACTCGAAGACTCCTTCTCGTTCGGGCGACCACCCTTCGCCGACGTCGGCGTGCAACTCGTGACCGACGTCGCCCCCTACGAGCACATGAAACTGCGTCTGCTCAACGGTTCTCATCAGGCCATGAGCTACCTCGGTATCCTCGCCGGTTATACCCATGTGCACGAGGTCATGGCCAGTCCTGACCTGCGCGAATTCGTCGCGTCGTACATGCGTGCCGAGGCGGCCCCGACGCTGGCACCGGTACCGGGAATCGACCTGGATGAGTACATCGAGCAACTGCTGCAACGATTTTCGAGTCTGGCGGTTCGTGACACTCTCGAACGTCAGATCGTCGACGCATCTGTCCGAATCCCGAAATTCGTTCTGCCGGTGATCCGAGACCGCCTTGCCGAGGACCGATCCGTCGATCATGCCGCTCTGGTCCTCGCCGCATGGTGCGGAGTCCACGAGCGCGGGGACGTTCCGATGGTCGATGCCGATTCCGAACGACTGCAACGATTGTCGTGGGAAGACCACGACAACCCCGGAGCGTTTCTGACCAACCGGGCGGTGTTCGGGGATCTTGCGGGCAGCCCGAGACTACGAGGTGCGTACCAGCGAGCCAAGCGTTCGCTGCAGGACAGCGGTGCGCGTGGTGCTGTGCGCCGGGTGCTGGAGCAGTCGTCGGCTGGTCAGACCTTGTAGTAGACCACCTGGTGGCTCGTGGCCAACAGACTCCCGCCCTCGGTCCACAATTCCGCAGTTTGGTCGAAGTAGCCCTGGTGGAAGCGGCGCGCTCGTGCGGTGCCGAGGATGTATCCGTCGGCGTGCTGCTCGAGATCCTTGGGCGTCGCGAAGTAGTGGGTCGTCAGGGAAATGGTGCCCGCCGGAACGTACGTGCCCAGGCGCTGGAAGATCCGCGGATAGAACACATCGCTGAGCGAGGTCAGGGCTGCGAAGTCCAGGGGCCGCGGCGGGGTATCGCGGATCCACAGGGTTTCCGTCGAGTCTGCGGATTCCTGATCGCTCAGTGCGCCTGTCACGAACCGCATCTCGTAGTTCTGAGCCCACGCGATGGCATCGGGAAACCCGCCCTGCTTCGTGTCGTTGGGGGAGGGAACGATCGGGGCCGTTGCCTCGATGTTGTCCCAGGTGTCACGTCGCGCACCGAACACCGCTGTTGCGGTCGTGGCCACCGCAC
This sequence comes from Rhodococcoides fascians A25f, assembly GCF_000760935.2. NCBI lineage: Bacteria > Bacillati > Actinomycetota > Actinomycetes > Mycobacteriales > Nocardiaceae > Rhodococcoides > Rhodococcoides fascians. Next base: position 1,974,160 of record NZ_CP049744.1, read on the forward strand.
CGTTCTGCGTCAGTTCGAGATACCAGTGCTGGTTGCTGCGGTTGGTCCGCACCGGGCGGGCGGAGATCTCGAAATCACCCTCGGCAACCGGTCCGGCGAAATTCACAGTCAGTGAGACCGGCGTTCCCAGGCGTTCCGGGTGTTGTTCGATGGCCCGGATGAACGTCGCCGCGGTGACGCCACCGAACGGGCCGACCATGTTGTTGTACGGCGGCGACGTCTTTCCGTTGTAGGTGCCGTCGCCGACCACGTCGAGCGCGACTGCCTCTTCGAACGGATGCATGGTTCTCCTACTGCCTCGGACGGTGTGTGCCATCCGATCGTAGTGTCGCCGGCATTCAGTCCAGGTCCTGGCCGCGCTTTTCCGGCATCCACACCATCGTCAGGAACGAGATCACAGCGGCTGCCGCGAGATAGTAGAAGAACCAGTCGGCGTGGCCTGCGTCGGACAATGCGTTGACCAGTAGGGGAGCGGTGCCGCCGAACAGCGCAACGGTGAGGTTGTACCAAGCTCCGATACCGACACCTCGAAGCTCTGCCGGGAAGGCCTCGGCCAGAACGGCAGGGATGATGGCCGAGCACATCGCGAACAGCAGCAGGCCGACGCAGAAGACGATCAGCAGTTTGACGAACGACGGCCCGATCAGCTTGGAGAGTGGGATGATCAGAATCGCGAACAGCGCAGCGTAGGTGAGCAATTGCGGCTTGCGGCCGATGCGGTCAGCGAGAGCGCCCATGGGGTACTGCAACGCGACGAACATCGCTGTCGCGATCGACAAGGCCACGAACACGTCGTTGGCGTCCGCTCCGCGTTGCTTGACGGCGTACGGCGTCATCGCGGAGAAGAACGTGTAGTAGGCGAGGGTTGCGAGGAGAACGAATCCCACGACCTGCAGAACAGCACGAGGATGGTGTTTCATGGTCATCCACAACGGGTTCTGCACAGCCTTCGCCTTCACGGCGTTGCGCTCCTGATTGTCGGCCTCGGCCATGCCGCGTCGCATCCAGAGCCCCACTACTCCCAGCAGTCCGCCGATGAGGAACGGTACGCGCCAGCCCCACGAGTTCAGTTGGGCGTCGTCGAGTGCGAAGGTGAGGTACGCGCCGAGCAGCGAGGCGAGGAGAATGGCTGTGCCGGTGGAGATGTAGTAGAAGGACGAGTAGCGGCCCCGTCTGTCGTTCGGGGCGATCTCGGCGAGGTAGGCCGACGCATTGGAGACCTCACCGCCCATCGACATGCCCTGCACGATCCGGGCCAGCAACAGCAGAATCGGAGCAAGCCAGCTTGCGACAGCGAATGTGGGGAGCACGGCGATCGCGAACGATCCACCCGACATCATCGCGATCGTCAGGATCATCGCTTGGCGTCGCCCCTTCAGATCGGAGAAGCGTCCGATCAACAATCCGCCGAGAGGCCGGAAAAAGAATGCCACCGAGTACGTGGCCAAGGTGCTCAATAGCGCGAGAGCAGGGTTGTCGCCGGAGAAGATCTGAGTGGCGAAGTAGATCGAGAACGTCGCGTAGACAGTCCAGTCGTACCACTCCACCGCGTTGCCGATACTGACTGCCAGCAGTTGCTTCTTGGGCATCACGTGCCGAGTGGACGTCGATTCGGACTTCACTGACATGGCGATCTCCTCATCCCGTACCGACACTGGCAGCCTATGCGGCCGGTGCCATCTGGGTGCGGAATCTGGACCCGCGTGTGGTCACGGGATGATGCGCTGACCCCTCAGATCGGCGAAAATTCCGGCGAACATCGCGTCGGTGTCGACGAAACGATGAAAGCCCATCCGGCGCGCCTTGGAACCGTCGGAGATGACGTCGTAGTCCCAGGAGAACACGAAATCGCCGAATCCCCAGGAAGATACATCGCGGTAGGGAGTGGGCTTCAGATCGTGCTCGGCAACGATCGAATTCCACAGCGACTCTTTGTCGGCCATCACGTCGGCCAACGACATCGGCAGTGGAGTGGCGGTATCCAGACCGAAGAGGTCCGCGATGCGAGGCCACATATCGTTCCAGCGGAAGAGGTCTCCGTTGGTGATGTTGAACGCCTGGTTCGCGCAGTCGGGAGTGGTCGCGGCCCATACCGTCGCTTCGGCGAGCAGCGACGCATCGGTCATTTCCAACAGCGATCCGAACGCACCGGGTTTGCCCGGGAATCGCATCGGTACGCCGAGTTTCTTGCACATGGTTGCGTAGACAGCGATGACGGTGGCCAGATTCATCGGATTCCCCAGCGCCACACCGCACACCACGGATGGCCGAATAGCCGACCAGGTCCACCTCTTGCCGACCTGACGGGTTTCGAGGAACTGCTGTTGGTCGACGTTGAACTCGGGCGGCATGTGCGGTGGATCGGATTCGCGGGCAGGCGTTTTGAACGGGCCCAGATGCGCGCCGTACACCTTGTATCCCTGCATCAGGCTGACGTGTTCGAGGTTCGGAGAACTGTCCTCGATCGCCGTGACCACGTTGACGAGCATCTCCAGATTGGGAGGCACGAGCTCGGCCCACGTGGGGCGCTCCTGATACGCGGCGTAGAAGATGTGCGTGACGTCTGTCAGGTGCGAGAGCTGGCGTCGAGTCTCCTCACCATCGAGTAGATCCACGGCAATGTGCTGGACGCGTCCGCTGTCGATACCTCCGCGGCGTGATAGGCCGATGATGTCCCATTCTCCGCTTCGCTGCAGGTGGGCGACGAGATTTCCGCCGATCACTCCGTTGGCCCCCACGACTACTGCTCGCTGCATGAGCTACTCCTATCCGGATATCGCGATATTACGATGTCCGTGCAAGTAGACCACAGATCGGGATATTGCGATATTGGAGTACGCTTCGAGGGTGGCTGATGAACTGGACCCCGCGGAGCTTGCGGCAGTGTTCGGTGCCCTCAGTAACCCGGCGCGATTGGCGATCATGCAATGGCTCAAGGACCCGAGCGATTTTCCGCCGCAGCTCGAACCGGCCGAACAGGTAGGGGTGTGCCTCAAACACATTCAATCCAGAGCGGGTGTCTCACAATCGACGGCCTCGCAATACATGGCGGTACTGCAACGCGCCCACCTGGTGACGAGCACCAAAATCGGGCCCTGGGTGCATTACAAACGCAACGCCGAATACCTCGACCGACTGGCCGAAACGATCAAGACCGATCTGTGAAGTCTGTGGGCTGTAGGTTCGGCCGGGGCTTTCGTCGGCGGCTCGACACCAGGTTGATCAATCCGGACAGCGCGAGGCTGCCGCCTGGATACAGGAGTAGCCCGGGAGAAAAGATGACGGGTTCCGATGCGTCCTTCACCATGTAGGCGGCACCGATGCCGGTGAGAACAACTCCCGCAACGGTGGCAAGCGCGATGGTTCGCCGACTCTGACGGGCCAGCCATTTCGAGATCAATGCTGCGAATCCGGCGAATACGCAGAGGAAGATGGATGCGATGAGCAATGCGTCCCACTTCACCACGGTAGCTGCTACGAACATGACTCCTCCGACGAAGAAGAGAGCCAGTTCCGGGACGGGTTGTCGCTGAGGAGGATCGACAGTCACAGTGTTCGTCCCATCGCATGATCCACCGCACGGGTGAGCGATGCTGTCTCGAACAGTAGACCGTGCGTAGCCGCGGTCGCGGCGGAACGCTCACGAAGGGCATCGGGGTCTGTCGCCCGGGCGATGGCCGAGAGGTCGATGCGTTGGAGGAGCTTCTTCGTCACCGGCCGTTTGCTGTCCCAGAATGCCAGAGCCGCAATGAGATCAGTCGCTTCCGGTCCGGTCAACAGCGCGTGGGCGACTGCACACGTTGCGGGATCCTCGAAAGGAAGCAAGTACGTGGCATCGTCGAACACCGCTGGTTTGCCGTCGTAGGGGCCGACCATCCTGAACTGCGGAATCTTGTGGAACCCGGAGATCGCAATCTTGTACGGAGCGAACGTGTACGGGCCGACACCGAAGATGCAGAAGCGAGCCCTCTTGCGGTAGATCGACGACTTCCGCCCGTCGAGCGCAGCGGCGTTGTCGGTCAGGTACTTCCACAGCTTCGGTGCAGTCGGCGCAAGTAGCTCGGTGTCGTCACCGGTATGCGACTGCGGCACGATCATCCAGCGCGACACCACGTCCAGCTTGTCGCGGTAGACATCGGTGCACTTGAACAGTGGGAACAGGTAGTCGGGTTCGATGTCCACGCTGCCTCCCAGTTTGTTTCGCGGACCGCCGTTTTCGATCAACTCCATGACGCCGGCGGCGTCATGCTTGATGCCCTGCCGCCAGGTGAGAGGGCTGGCACCGTCGAATTGCTTGCTGCGCTGGTACGCATCGACGTTCGCGACGAGTTGACCGTCGACGACCCCGATTCTGTTGGTTGGTTGTGACGCGTCGACGCTCGGGTATGTCTGCGCGGTGTAGTCGGTCTTGCCCGGCCCGAGTTCCACGGTGAACCAGCAGGCATCGACCCCCGCGTCGAACCATTTTTTCGCATCGATGATTCGTAGACTCGAACCGGTCACCGGCCGCTGCTGCTGCGCACAGTGCAACAGGACGTTTCGAGCTACCTGGGTCTTGCAGATCATCGCGATGGTCACCGGTCTATCACTGAACTCGGTGAGGAGTTTGATCCAGATGTATTCTGCGATATCGAAATTCGAACTGCCGGTGATCGCGTCGATTCCGCGGGCGTTCTTGGTGTTCGCGCGGGTAGGACGATTGGCGGAATCGAGCACCGATAGTTGCGAGTTGGTCACCCACGGTGGGTTTCCGATGACGAGAGTCGGGCCTGGCTCCGAGGTCCAGTCGACATCAGACGCCAGGTCGAAGTCGAAGATCGACGCAGTGACAACTCTGCCGAATTGTGATGCATACGAGGCATACTCGGGCTGCACCTCGATCCCGACGCGCTCTGCTTCGGGGTGACTCCGGGCCATCACCGACAGGAAGTTCCCGACACCGCAGGTGGGTTCGAGAACACGGGTCCATTTGCGACAGGGCAGAGTGTTGACCAACGCGCGCGCCAACTCGATCGGGGTCTGGAAGTCCCCGAACTCGTTGTTGGGCATCGGTGCCTCCGGCTGCGGTGCGGTTGGGTGCCTTCTGTGGCACAGGAGCATAGCCTGCGGAGCGACCCACAGACTCAGCACCACACCACTGCCGGAGGCATTAAAGTGAAGAGGGATGAAGCTTTCGCGCGTTGCCTTACTGCTGTCCAGTCTCGTCTTCATCGGTAGCCTCGTGTGGGTCGCCCTCACCGCGGGCGACGAGATACCCGCACACGTCGACGGATCCGGTCAGGTGGACCGAATGGACTCGAAGCTGTCCTTCCTCCTCACGATGGGTGGTACCGGGTTCGTCATGATCGGGTTGTTCGTCAGTGTCGGCTGGTGGCTGCCGAAGCTTCCGGCTCAGATGGTGAATCTGCCGAGTCGGCGACTGCACGAGTACTGGACTTCCGCCGAGAATCGACCCGAACTGAATCGCAAGATGTCCGAGGACCTCGATTGGATCGGGGTCGTCACCACACTGCTGTTCGCCTGGATCTGCGTCGTTGCTGGCACGACCACAGGTGCGTCGGTGAGCGCGTGGGTGTTCGTGGTGCCGACTGTGCTTTATGTGGTGGTGATTCTGGGATATGCGGCCTTCCTGTTCATGGGCAGTCGATACCGTATTCCGAAGGACTGACTGAGTGGGGAGTGGACATGGGATGGAACCCGTTCGATCGGCGGTCGAAGGATCAGCGCGCGATCGACGGCGTTTTGGTCGATCTCGGGAAGCCGGCGTGGCGCGGTGCGCATGGCCACTTCGTCCGAGATGCACTCACCTCCTGGCGTCTTGCTGCCACCTCGACTCTGCATGATCCCCCGACTGCGACCAGGCTCGACAGAGTGCGCAAGGTCGTAGATCGGGAGCCGGCAAGTCGAGGACAGGCCGACATCGCCGAACTCGAGAGCCTCCGTAAGACGGTCACCGGCAGTGTCGTCTACGTCGTCGCCGCTCTGGCCACTGCTATCGAAGGCCTGGCGGCGTGGACGGCGGATGACGTAGCGCATCGGATAGTGCGCATCGACCTGTCTGCGGAAGTGGCCTCGGTAGCGCGCAGTGCAGGGCTGCTCCAGGCTGCCTTCGATCGTCTCGGTGGCCCACCGTCGGGTCATCTCGCCAAAGATGCCGAGGTGCAAGCGATGTACGCCCGACGCACCGAAGCACTCGCCGATCGCCAGCGCACCCTGATACTGCGATTGACTGCCCTGCGCTCGTATCTGGACGGACTGATGGATATCGAGAAGGAACTCGAGAAGATGCGGTGGATAGAGCATCACGGGTCTCCGGACTTCGCCGAACTCGAGGAGCGCGAGAGCGATGAGCTGGCGTCCTTGAATCTCAGTGCAGCGCGTGACCTGTTCGACGAGGCGACCGATCGCATCGGAGTGCAATTGCGCGAGGCGGCAGAAAAGCTCGGGGATTCCGGGCAGCGCTGACGTTGGTATCGACTACCATACCAAACTTTAGATCAGTAAGGTTTGGTATGGTTCATCGATGACGGATGTTCAGGACGCGAGCCGATGGCCTGCGGTCGAATTCGAGCGTCGACCATGGCAGGTGTCCGATACCTACACCTCGCGCGCCCAGCGTCGGCTGCATCAGGGTGACTATCGCGCGTGCGTGCCGGCGCGTATCGCGGATGCGGATTTGGCGTTGCCCGCGCAGCTGCTTGCGGAATCGGAGGACGCTCTCCGTGAAATCGTCCGCTTCGACCAGTACGCCTCGGTGCAACTCGGTCCATCGGTCGAGCTTGCACCGATGAGTTCGATTCTGCTGCGAACGGAAAGCTCAGCGTCCTCGCAGATCGAGAACCTGACCGTGGGAGCCAGGGCGCTCGCACTCGCCGAATTGGGTTCGCCCACAACACGGAATGCATCGATCGTGTCGGGAAACGTCCGCGCGATGGAAGCTGCTCTCGACGTGGGTGCGTCCATCGACGCATCGAGTGTTCTGGCCATCCACCATGCGCTGATGGAGCCGAGTGGCGACCCTCAGCCCGGCCGATGGCGCACACGACAGGTGTGGATCGGCGGATCGGACATCGGCCCGCACCGCGCGGCATTCGTACCGCCGCATCACGATCGGTTGCCGGATGCGCTGGACGATCTCTTCGAGTTCGCGGCTCGCTCGGACCTCCCGGTCATCCCTCACGTAGCAGTCACACACGCGCAATTCGAGACGCTCCACCCGTTCACGGACGGAAACGGTCGCACTGGCCGCGCGATCATCCACGGAATGCTCCGGAGGGCCGAGGTGACCGAGCGAGTGACGGTTCCGCTGTCGGCCGGACTGCTGACCGATACCGCCAGCTATTTCAAGTGCCTCGACGCCTATCGGAGGGGAGATGCGGAGGCAATCGTTCGTAGTCTCACCGCGGCGACCTTTCACGCCGTCACCGGCGGGCGACGGTTGGTCGACGATCTGGCCGCCGCTCGGGCCGAATACATCGAGCGCATCGTGGCTCGCAGCGACTCGGTCATCTGGAAGCTCGTCGACGCGCTGGTGGCGCAGCCGGTTGTCGACAATGCCTATGTACGAACCACATTCGGAGTCAGTGAGATCGCGGCTCAGCGAGCAATCGACAAGCTGGCCGAGACGGACATACTTCACCAGATATCGAAGGGGCGACGAAACAGGGTCTGGCAGGCGGGTGAGATTCTCGCTGCGCTGGACCGCTTCGCCGACGGAATCCGGCGGGTTCGGTGACCCGCCCTCGGTCGATGCTCAGTGCGCACCGAGGCCGTCGAGGAGAAGCTCTCCGACGAACGTTGCGTTGTCCTGCGGGCTGTTCTGTCGTCGTGTGAAGCATCGCATCAGCAGGGTATTGGTGATGCCTGCTGCGAGATCGATTGGGCTCGAGCTCTTTCGGAATATCCCGCTGTCCTGACCCCGCGCGATGACCGGTGCGATGATCGCCGGCAGGTTGAGCTTCTCCTTGATCGAGATCAATCCCTCCGGCTCGCCGTACGTGTCGTGTGCGACGGCGACGAGAAGAGCGTCCATGAATTCGAGTTCGTCGGCGGCGAGCTGCGCGCACCGCAGCATGTGATGTCGGAGAATCGCGAGCTCGTCCAGGCCCAGTAGCTCGTCGTCGGCTACCGACTCGCGAAGACGATCGACTCGATTCTGCAGTGCTGCAACGATAACGGACGGCTTGGTTGGAAACAGCGTCTTGCAGGCCGCCCTCGGCACTCCTGCGATGTCGGCGACGTCGTCCATACGCGTCATGAAGTAGCCGCGCTTTCCGAACTCGGCGCGCGCCGCGGTGACGATCGCAGCACGCGGATCGCGAGGGAGTGGGCGGTCCTCGACCTGTACACCGACGTCCCCCACGACGTCATCGAGGTGCTGATGATGACCCGACGTGTCGACGACGGCCCCGAGGAAGGCAAGTACCGCGTCGGACACCACATCGGCCGATACGGATTTGTCGCCCACCTGACTGCGGATACGAAAGCCGTCGATGATGGCGTTGACCGTCACAGCGAACGATCGGGCCGTGAAGGGACGGCGAAATGCCCCACCGTCGGGATCGAACAGTGCCTCGAATGCGTCCAGCACGGCTTCGTCGCGGACGCGGTAAGCGCTGGCGAGTGTCGGAGAAGAAGGCCCGCTGAAAACGTGGTCGAGAAGTGACTCGGTGACTCTGTTCCGGTCGACGAGTGCTGGAAAGTAAAGCGCAACGAGCGCCGACACCGTCCCGCGAATCGATGCACCGCTGGCCGTCGCCTGCGTGCGAACAGTCTCGTGAACGTCGGTGGGCAGCGGCGTATGGGACAGATGCTCGACCACCTTGTCGAGAAAGTCGGCCTTGGTGCTGAACTTCCGGAAGAATGTCGCCGTCGACGAGTCGGAGGAGTGGACGACGTCCTCGACACGCACACCGCGTTCGAGAATCCTTCGAGGATCCGCGACCAACAATGTGACAGCTGCCTCGACAAAATGGGTGGCAGTCGCGTCGAGCTCGTTCATGGGGACGGACTTTACCGAGGTGAGACTGACCGCGACGGTGCCGGTGACAGTATTCACTCTCGGTTGAGAGCTACCTCGGTCATTCGACGGAGTGACGCCACGGATCGAGTGCGGTGTCATTGGCCGTATCGCACCGCCGGGACAGCGGTGGTGCCCGAAATCAAGGATCTCCATGACAGTTCTCGACATCCGCATCGGCGATGCCCCCGATCCACGGCTCAGTGCTCGTGAAATCGAAGTACTCACCGCATGGCTCATCTCGGACTCGAAAGCGGAGGCATCGCGCTCGCTCTATTTGGCGATGGGGACCGTGAACACCCACTTGTCCCGGATCCGAGCCAAGTATTCCGCGGTGGGGCGCAGGGCACCCACCAAAGCGACGTTGCTTGCCCGTGCTCTGCAGGACGGTTTCATCGACATCGAAGACCTGTGAGGGTCTACCGAACCTCGACGCGCCTGGACTTCATTTTCTTGACCACGAACCAGGCGATCAGCGCGACAACGATGCCGATGACGATGTACTGGAACACCGAGGCGTAATTCTCCACGTAGTGCCAGTTCTCGCCGAGGAAGTAACCGGCGAGCACGAAGATCGAGTTCCAGATCAGGCTGCCCAGAGTCGTGTACAGCGTGAACTGCAGGATCGGCATCCGTGAGACTCCTGCCGGAATGGAAATGCCCGAGCGGACCACCGGGATCATGCGGCCGAAGAACACCGCCGACCGACCGTGACGGGTGAACCAGTCCTCCGCTTTGGTCAGATCCTCGGTTCCGACGAACGGCATCTTCTCGACGATGGCGTACATCCGGTCGCGACCGAGCTTGATCCCGAGCCAGTACAGAACCAAGGCACCGACAACCGAGCCCGCCGTAGTCCAGAACAACGCACCGAACAGAGTCATCCCGCCCTGCGATGCGGTGAACCCGGCAAGGGGCAGGATGATCTCGCTGGGTAGCGGCGGGAAGAAGTTCTCGGCGGCCACCGCGATTCCGGCGCCGGGGCCACCGATGGCCTCCATCAAGCTGACCGCCCAACCGGCGATTCCGCCGAGTTCGGTGCTGGTCGCGGCAAGGGTGGAGAGCTCACTCATGACAACGACTGTACGAAATGTATCGACCGGAAATCTGCTCACCAGGACAAATGCCCGGAAATTGAGACATATGGAACACTCGAACGTGTGAACCGAGTCGCTCGAGTAGTCCCTGTTGTCGCCGTCGCCACACTAGTGCTGAGTGCCTGCGGGTCCTCGGATACGGCGGAACCCGCACCGAGCACCACGACCGATTCGACCTCGTCGGCGGCGTCGGCGTCGCAAAGTTCGAGCACCGCGACGATCTACAACCTGCCGGGCACAGGAGTGTTCCCCGAAGGCATCACCGCCGCGGACGACACGTTCTACGTGACGTCTACCTCCGACGGCGCGGTGTTCCGCGGAACCGTCGGATCCCCGGATGTCTCTGTGTTCTTGCCCGGCGGCGCGGACGGACGCACCGGCGCTGCCGGCATCGATGTGACCGATGAGGACGACCTGAACGATCGCGCCAACTACTTGGTGATCGCCGGTGGAGCGACAGGCAAGGTGTGGGTGTACGACGCCAACTCCGGTGATCTGGTGGCCACGTTCACCAACGGTCTCGGCACCGATGCGACATTCCTCAACGATGTTGCGATTGCCGACAACGGGGATGTCTTCGTGACGGACTCACGCAGCCCCGCGTTGTATCGCATTCCCGTTGGGCAGATGATTGCCGGCGTGCAAGACGGTCCGCTGGAGACATTCGTGAGTTTCGACGGCAGCCCGTTCGTCTACGGCGAGGGCTTCAACGCCAACGGCATCGTCGAGAACGACAATGAATCAGCGTTGATCGTCGTGCAGTCGAGAACAGGCAACCTGTACCGAATCGACAAGACCTCAAAGGAGATCACGCAGGTCGATCTCGGCGGAGCAACGCTGATGAACGGCGACGGGATGGAGATGGACGACAACACGCTGTACGTCGTCCGTAATCGCGACGGTCTGATCGCGAAGGTCGACCTCGATGACGACGGCAGAACCGGCGCGGTAACCGGCGAAATCACCGACGCATCGTTCGCCTACCCCACAACCGTTGCCGCAGTGGATGATCGGCTGCTCGTGGTGAACAGTCAGTTCGACAAGCGTGGGGGAGAACCCGTAGAGCCGTTCACCGTCAGCTCCGTTCCGGAGTAGGGCGGCGTCGCCGCACGTGCACGGAAAGTCGTAAAAGACACCGAGGTTCCGCGCACGACGATCGATCGGCCGGATTCGCTGTACACGCGGTGTAACTGTGCGACGGTGGGCCACATGAAACCCGGCGCACGCATGGCTCCCGAAAAGATCGGCTCGATCATCGGAGCCGTTTTCGGACTGGTCTTCGTCTTCGTCAATTCGGATACGTTTCCGACGACGCTGACCGTTGGGGTGCGCGTCGTCGCAGTGGTGGCGTTGGTCGTTGTGCTTCTCGCGGTGTGGCGAGTCCAGCCGGCCCCCGCTCCTGAGGACGGTGCCCGCGGCGGCTTCGGCCGCGGGTACTGGGTTGTGGTCGCCGTCGAGGTGGTTGCAATCTTCGGCGGTCTCGCGATCATCAACGGTCCACTCGATGCACCGCAGGCTGCGGTTGCGTGGATTTCGACGGTGGTCGGCGTGCACTTCGTCGCCCTCGCTCTGGTGTGGAAGCTACGTTTCTTCACCGGCCTCGGCGTGGCGTTGACCGCGCTCGGCGTACTCGCCCTGATTCTCGCCGCTGCGGGTGCAGCCGACAGCTCTATCGACGCGATCGGTGCAATTTTGCCCGGCTTCCTGCTGCTCGGCTTCGCCCTGTGGGGGAGCAGTCGAGCGTTGGTCGGCAGCACTCACCGGTAGCGGATACGACTCGATTGGATCTCGACTCGGTGAAGGATCGTGATCTGAAGTAACGGTCGGTTCGTGACGCTCGACACCCGGGTATGAAACTACGAGTGTGTGCGGGGCTGGCCTTGGTGGCGTTGATCGTGAGTGGGTGTTCGAGCCCGGACTCTGACACTCCAGGGGCTGAACTTCCTGGGTCCGGCACAACAGCAACATCCACCTCGTCCGCCGCCCCGACGACGTCACCGGGATCGTCGACAACTCCCGGCACGCCGGTCGGGGGAGGGTCGTCCACCTGTCTCGAAGACTCCGTAGTTCAGGACGCGATCAGCGGCCTCACTCCGTTCATGGCCAGTGCTTGGCAACTAGACGAGCAAGGCGACCCCTGCGCAACGCTGGCCTGGGCCACCGCGCGCATCGCGGATGCAACCAGCAGCAGCCCGGAAACCGTGCTGTTCTTTCATGACAACACCTACCTCGGAACCGCGACGGCCGAGCAGTACGCGTTCACGACCGTGGTCGATCAGCTCCCCGACACCGTCGCGGTGTCGTACAAGTGGATCAACCCTGGTGACGCGAACGCGAATCCGACCGGCGGACCCGCGCTCGTGCGATACCGGTGGAACGGGTTGTCGGTCGACATGCTCGACCAGTTGCCGCCGGAAGTGCTGAACCCGCCGCGCGCGAACCCGGCTCCAAGTCCTGCGCCAGGGCCTGCACCCGTTCCTGCGCCAGGGCCAGCACCCGGTCCTGCACCTGGTGGCACCGTGGATCCGGCGACAGGATCGGTGTGCGTGGAGAACTCGGCGCGAGATGCGGCTCTTGCATCGCTCCCACCCTTCGAGGGCAGAGGTTGGGTCGACAGCACGAGCTCATACCCGTGCTTACCTCTGGTCACCTTTCTGACGCGACCCGAAAGCCGCAACATGTATGACGACCCGTCGTATTTGCTCTTCTTTCACGACGGCCAGTATTTGGGCAAGGCCGATGACGTTCCGTATCCGAATATGAGTGTCGCGGACTCCGGCTACGACTTCGTCACCATCGCGTACCGCTGGCGAGTCCCAGGTGACGACGCCATCTCCCCGGGTGGTGGGCCGGCCTTGGTGCGCTACCAGTTGAACGGATCCTCCGTCGAGACAATCGGAGCGATTCCGGTCGAGGTGACGGGGTGAGTTGAGCGGCTCCGCCGCATGTGCACGAAAACTCGTCGCAGAGGCCGAGTTTCCGCGCACCACAATCAGTCGGCGACAATGGCGTCGATCTGGCCCAGTGCCAGGGCCATACCTTCGTCCATGCCCATCTCGACGAGTTGTTCGAGTTGCTCGAGGGAGTCGAAACGGGAGCGAATGGTCATCCGTGTCCGACCGTCGAGATCGTCGAGAGTGGCAGTGGCGTGGGTGACGGGCATCGTCGACGACGGATTGCCCGAGTCATCGGCGAATCCGTCGTCGAACGAGAGCGTCGTCGGCGCGGAGATATTGGTGAAAAGCCACCAGCCGGCGGCCTTCTCGCCGTCCGGCCCGGTCATGTAGTACGACGCCCTGCCGCCCGGAACGAAGTCGTGGCTATCGAATGTCGCGGGCCACGTCGGTGGTCCCCACCATTTCTCGAGCTGGCGTGGGTCCTCCCAAATCTGCCAGACCCGTTCGACTTTCGCGTCGAACTCGGCGACCACGGTCATGGTCAAGTTCTCCGCATCCTTGTGTGAGCTGATGAACGGCATGATTCAGCCTTTCTCGTCCGTGGACAGAAGGTCGTCGATTCGGTCGACCCGGTGTCGCCAGATCTCCTCGTAGGTATCGAGCAGTTCACGAGCTTTCGCGATTGTGTCCAACCGAACTCGCACTATCTGCTCCCTGCCACGCTTGTGTTTGGTGATCACCGCAGCGCGTTCGAGAACCGCGACGTGTTTTTGTACTGCGGCAAAACTCATGGCGTAGTGAGATGCCAAGTCCGACACCGACTGTTCGCCCACGGTGACCTTCGCGACGATGTCACGACGTGTCGTGTCTGCGAACGCCTGGAAGAGGCGATCGACCTCCGCATCACTCAACTGATCTACAACCATGTGGTTGTACGTTATTCGTGCCTCGGTCCTTCGTCAAGGGGGCACATCGATTTGTCGGGCAACATGGAGTGTGGACGGCGACCCTCGTCGGCCGAGAGGAGTGCCAAGGTGCGGATTCGACCGGCCATGATCGGCGCGCTGTCGATCGTGTTGGGGGCGCTGGTGGTGCTGGTTCTCGATCTCCACACCGCGTGGCAGACGCCATCGCATCTGCGTCGCACGATCAGTGAATACGGACTCGGCGCGCAGCAGTGGGTGTTCTCGATCGGGGTCGTCCTGCTCGCCTTCGGCTCGGCGCTCACTCTCGCGTCCGCGCTTCGGCATCGACTCACTCGGCCCGCGTCGGCCGCATCGATCTGCCTGACGCTGTGGACAGTAGGGCTCGTGGCCGTCGTCGCTGTGCCGAAACAGGATTGGTCGAACAACGCCTCACTGAGCCTCGGCGGGTCGATCCACCGGCTCGGTGCCGCTGTGGCGTTCGTGAGTATCCCGATCGCAGTCTTCGCGTTCTCTCGGCCCTGGATTCGCGACGGCGTATGGGCAGCCCGCGCCCGAATCACACAGGGACTGAGCATGCTGTCGGTCGTGACGCTGCTGCCCATCGTGTACGCACTCGCGGTCGGTGCCACAGGCTCGCGACCCTGGTATCGCGTGGTCACCCTCGGATACGTGGAGCGAGTGCTCGTCGTCGCCGAAGTGATCGCGTTGATCTCGCTCGCCTTGTGGGTGTGGGCAGCTGAACGTAGGAGTCTTGCTTCTGCCGAGTCACAGGAGATCAGAGCCTCGCAGCCCGTCTAGGGAACCGATCCGGCCGGCGTCGCGTCCAACCATCGAGTGACATCGGTGGCGAGAGGGCGAACGTATGCGGTCAACGGGTAGGCATCTGCTTGCGGCAGCCTGCGCTTCGGCGCTGTTGCTGACGGGCTGCGCCGCCTCGACGCAGGGGAGCCCTGTCGCGAGTGGAAACTCGTCGACGGAATCGACGACCGTGGCGTCGGGACCGAGAGAGCCATTCGATCCGTGCACTATCCCCAAATCTGCGGTGACGGCAAGTGGGCTGGACGTGAGCACGGAGAGGCCGGACTTCGCGGGCATCACGACGTACCCCGGTTGGAAGAACTGTGCGTGGGATGGGCCGACCGAAACTCCGTGGTACTTCCTCATTGTCCAGTCATCGATCAACTCGCTCGATCAATTCTTGCGCAGTCCGCAGAATGTAAATCAGGTTCCAGTCCACATAGGCCCCCGCGCTGCAGTCCAGTACAACCTCTCCGAGGACGGTGATCCGCCAGAGGGGTGCAGGATTGCGCTCGATGCAGGCGGCAACCTCTTGATCTTCATCCTTCACAAAATTGGGTCGAAAGACCTGTTGGGTGACCCCTGCGCCGAAGTCAACAAGCATGCCGAGGACCTTCAGTCCTACTTGCCGAAGTGAAAGGCACGCCCCAGTGACCGACAAGACGCTAGGTCTGGCCGACAACCTTGCCTATTGGCGGTCGTTGCGCGATCAGGCCGATGCCGGCGAACTCCACATCGAGGCAGATGTTGCGGTGGCCTGCGACAAGGCGTGTTCTGACTACCTTGAAAAACTGGACAAAATGTTCGAGATGACCGTCGGCCTGTCGTCGCCCGAATCGTTCGGCGACCTGCCGTCAGCCCAGATGCTCGGTGCCAAATTCCATCGTCTTGCAGTCGGCGAAGAAGGCTCCGCTCGCTTCGCGATCAAGCAGCAGATCGAGATCATCAAGACGATGCGCGAGTTTTTTCAACACTATTTTGCGAGTGTCGAGGCCGCAGACAGTGCCACCGCGGCAACAGTCGAAGCGCTGTCGCCACCGCGATAGACGAAAAATCCCGACGACCCAGTTGCTCGGTCGTCGGGATCGATCGTTCGAAACGTACTGCTAGCGGGCCAGTTCCACTTCTGCTTCCTCGTCGACGAAAGGATCGCCGTTTCGCGGAGCGTTGTAACGCTCGAGGTCGAGGATTCCTTCGCGCTTGGCCACGATGGTCGGTACCAGCGCCTGGCCGGTCACGTTGACCGCGGTGCGGCCCATGTCGACGATCGGCTCCACCGCGAGCAGCAAACCGACACCGGCGAGAGGCAACCCGAGTGTCGACAGCGTGAGGGTGAGCATCACCGTCGCGCCTGTCGTTCCTGCTGTTGCAGCAGAACCGATCACGGATACCACGATGATCAGCAGGTAGTCGGTGATGGTGAGGTCGATGCCGTAGAACTGAGCCACGAACAGTGCTGCGATTGCGGGATAGATTGCCGCGCAACCATCCATCTTCGTCGTCGCCCCGAGTGGCACCGCGAACGATGCGTACTCACGCGGCACGCCGAGGTTGCGTTCGGTCACACGCTCGGTGAGCGGGAGAGTTCCGATCGACGAGCGCGACACGAAGCCCAGCTGCGTGGCCGGCCACACTCCCGAATAGAAGTTCCGGACCGAAAGGCCATGGGCGCGAACGATCAACGGGTACACGACGAAGAACACCACAGCCAGTCCGATGTAGATCGACACGGTGAACACGCCCAGCGAACCGATCGCGTCCCAGCCATAGGTTGCGACAGCGTTGCCGATGAGGGCGGCGGTGCCGATCGGTGCCAGGCGAATGATCCACCACAGCACCTTCTGCACGATCGCCAGCAACGAGGCGTTGAACGCGAGGAATGGCTCGGCCTTCTTGCCGACCTTGAGTGCCGCGATGCCGATAGCAGCGGCGATCACCAGCAACTGCAAGATGTTGAAGCTCAACGATGTGGTTGCGGTACCGCTCTCGGGGACAGTGGTCTTGGCACCGAGTGCCAGGAAGTTGCTCGGCACCAAACCGGTGAGGAACGACCACCACGACCCGACACTCGACGGATCTCCCGCCGAGTCGGCTCCCGCGCTGGTTCGCGATCCGGGCTGGGCGACCAGTCCGATGACGATCCCGATGATGACGGCGATGAACGCCGTGATGGCGAACCACCACAGCGTCTGAATGGCGAGGCGGGCGGCGTTCGTGACTTCACGGAGGTTGGCGATGGAGCTGACGATTGCCGTGAAGACCAGCGGAATGACCGCGACGGTGAGTAGCTTGACGTAGCTCGAACCGATGGTCGAGAGGGTGCCGACCAACCAGTTCTCGTTGCCGTCGGCCGCGTCGGGCATGGATCGGGCGATCAGCCCGAATACGACACCGAGTACGAGACCGGCAACGATTTGTGGACCGAACGCGGTTGCCCAGGTAGGGACACGGCGCGTACGGGTAGCGCTGGGCGCAGACATGGTTATGCCTTTCGAAAACGAAGAAGTGTCGACAGAGGTGTGCGACAGAATGCTCATCGGGCCGACGTGCCCGACGGCGAGGTTGAGGTCTAGAGGACCGTCAACAGGTAGCGCTGGCTTGCAGACGCAAGTCGACGTAGCGTCGAGAGGTCAGCAGCGGATTCACTGGTAAGACGGTACTCGTCGGACATCCGGGGCAGCGGGGCAGGGTTCTTCTGAGGGTTCACTGTGGAATCGATGCGGGTGCGCTGCGGTGTCGATAATGCGCCGTTTTCATCGGCTACGTTGGGTTCTCTGCCGCCGACGAAACGAGATCATGAGTACGAAAGCAAAACCCCGAGGACTGGTTAGGCGACTCCTACAGGCGGTGTCTGCCCTCGTTGCAGCACTGGTGGCAGTCGTTCTGGCATCGGCCGGTTGGGTTGCGTATGCGACGGCGGGCAAGGTCTACGACGTCGACGATGCACCGGATGCGCCCGTGGCGATCGTTCTCGGCGCGCAGGTGCGCGACGGTAAGCCGATGCGATTTCTCGCCGGCCGCCTCGACGTCGCAATCGCGCTGATGCAAGCCGGAAAGATCAAAGCGATCCTGGTCTCCGGCGATGCAGACGGCAACTCGGGCAACGAAATTCAGGCCATGACCGACTACCTGATCGAGCACGGCATCGACCCCGCCGTGATCATCGGCGACGATCACGGGATCGACACCTACGACACGTGCGCTCGTGCGAAAGAGACGTTCGGCGTCGAACGTGGACTCATCATCAGTCAGCCCCTTCACGTCTCGCGTGCCGTGGCGCTCTGCGAGGACATGGATCTGGAGGTCGACGGTGTGACTGCTGATTGCATCGACTGCAATACACTCGCGGTGGTTCGCAACTATGCGCGAGAGCTGTTGGCGCGCCCCAAAGCAGTTCTCGATCTGTGGTCCGGACGCGATCCCGTCGTCGTGTCCCCGCCCGTCGATTCGCTCGCTACCATCACCGGTAAATGAGCGTGCCCGACGGCGATATCGCCGTCCCTGCCGTGGTGCGAGAGTTGGCGGGACCTGACGACATCGAACCTGTGTGGTCGAATGAACTGGGCGGGTTGACTTTTCGTATCGGTGAGGCACGCTACGTCAAATGGACACCGGTCGAGAGCTCGGTCGACCTGGAAGACGAGCGGCGTCGTCTGGACTGGGTGAGTCGGTACAGCCCGGTTCCGAAGGTGATCGACACCGGTTCGGACGCGACAGGTTCCTGGATGGTGACAGAGGCCCTGCCGTGGGAGAACGCCGTCGCCGATCGCTGGATGGAAGACCCGGCCACCGCGGTCCGCGCGGCGGCAACCGGACTTCGTGCCTTTCACGATGCAGTCCCCGTCGCGCAGTGCCCGTTCGATTGGTCGGTGGTCACTCGTATCGGTGACCGCGAGTTGCCGGCGGAATCACCAGCGGTCGATCGACTCGTGGTGTGCCACGGCGACGCCTGCATGCCGAACACCCTGATCGCCGACGACGGATCGTGGGCAGCACACGTCGACATGGGCAGCATGGGTGTCGCCGATCGTTGGGCAGACCTGGCACCGGCAATCTGGAGCACCGAGTACAACTACGGCCGGAGCTACTGCAAGGCATTCTTGGACGCGTACGGCATCGAACTCGACCGTGAACGCCTCGACTACTACCTGTGGTTGTGGGAGTCCACGTGAGCAGCGAATCGGACGATGCTGCGCGCGGCTAGAGTGGGCGAGCCCGGTTCGACGACTCAGCGGACCCGTGTTTCAGGAGAAGTGAACGCTTGAGCTGGATCCGCTTGAACGACGTTGCCAAGGGATACGACCAGAAGGTGATGCTGCGCGAGGTGTTCTTTCGTCTCGCCGACGGTGATCGCATCGGGCTGATCGGCCGCAACGGAACGGGCAAGACAACCCTGCTGCAGCTTCTTCTCGGGCGTGAGACACCCGATTCCGGAACCGTCGACGTCACCGAGGGCGCACGAATCGGGTACTTCTCGCAGTTCTCCGAACTGGACGGCGATCGCAGCATTCAAGCGGAGCTCGAATCGCTGTTCGGCGCTGTCCACGCGATCGAGACCGAATTGGCCGAGGTCGAGGCCGCATTGGGCGGTGACCTGGACGAGAAGCAGATGTACAAGCTCGTCGACCGCCAAGCCGAACTGCTCGACGCCATGGAGAACAGCGGTGGTTGGACCTACCACCAGCAGATCGACACGGTGCTGTCGATGCTCGGATTCAACGCCGAACGACGTGAGCTTCCTGTCGATCGACTGTCCGGTGGTTGGCGCAACCGCGCAGCGTTGGCCAAGATCCTCATCGAGGCCCCGGACGTCCTGCTCCTCGACGAGCCGACGAACTTCCTCGATGTTGCCGGAATCGCGTGGCTCGAACGTTGGCTACGAGATTTCCGCGGCGCGCTTCTCGTTGTCTCGCACGACCGCGCATTCCTCGAGCAGGTCGTCACCAGCATCGTCGAAATCGAGAACCATCACTTGCAGACGTACGACGGTAGCTACTCGGAATACGTTCAGCAGAAGCAGTTTCGACTCAAGAACCTCGAACGTGAGTTCAGCAACGAACAGCAGCTGCTTGCCTACGAGCAAGAAGCGATCAGTGATCGCAAGGAAGCAGTGAAGAACCCCAGCGGGGTGCTCAAACGTCGACTGGCGAACATCAAGAAGAGCAAGAGTCCACGGCCGGTCGACACGGTGGTCACCGCCATCTACGGCGGTCTGCATGTGCACGACAACCTGGCGGAGATCAACGGGATCGCCAAAAGCTATGGGGAGCAACGACTCTTCGAGAACATCTCCTTCACTGTTCACCGCGGTGACCGCATCGCCATCACCGGACCCAATGGATGTGGAAAGACCACTCTCGTCGACATTCTCGTCGGTGCCGAGCAGCCGGACAGCGGCAAGATCAAATGGAAGACCAAAGCGCCGTCGTTCATCTACTACAACCAGGTGCTGGCCGATCTCGATCTCGACGACACGGTGTCGCATTCGGTGAACGCGATGCCGGGCAGTCTCGCTCTGACGGCGACGAAGAAGGAAGTCCACCGCTTTCTCACGTTGTTGCAATTCTCCGAGATGGATCTCAAGTCGAAGATCGGCGTGCTGTCCGGAGGGCAGAAGGCACGAGTTGCATTGGCGCAGTGCCTGTTGTTCGGCGCAGGCGTCATCGTGCTCGACGAGCCCACCAACCACCTCGACCTGCAGAGCACCCAGGTGCTCGAACGCGCACTGATGGCGTTTCCCGGCGCGGTGATCCTGGTGAGCCACGACAGGTTCTTCGTCGAGAAGGTGGCATTTCGGCAGTTGTCGTTCGACGGCAAGGGCGGCGTCACCGAAATCGCCGGTGTGCAGATGGCGTGACCAGAGTGGGCTACCCGTTGATCTTCGACGCGGACGTGCCCCACTCGGCGTCGCGCAGCTCCTTCTTCCTGATCTTGCCGGTCGATGTCTTCGGCAGCTCGACGATGAATTCGACGTTGCGCGGGGCCTTGTACGACGCGATGGCCGACTTCACGTGCGCCACGAGCTCGGCTTCCGAGGCGTCCGCGCCGGGCACCAGCACCACGAATGCCTTCGGCCGCTCTCCCCACTTCTCGTCGGGCACCCCGATGACCGCAACATCGGCGACGGCAGGATGGCTCGCCAGCGCCTGCTCCACCTCGATGGTCGAGATGTTCTCGCCGCCGGAAATGACGACGTCCTTGGCGCGATCGAGTAGCTGAACGTAGCCGTCGGGATGCATCACCCCGAGGTCACCGGAATGGAACCAGCCGCCCGCGAAAGCCTGTGTCGTTCCGGCGGTGTCGTTGTAATACCCCTTCATGACGTTGTTGCCGCGCATGACGATCTCGCCCATTTCGCCGCCGTCGGGTTCGACGTCGATCAACACTCCACCGGGACCGGGCTTGTCGCGTACCACGCGAAGACGGTCTGCAGTGAGCATGCCGACTCCCTGTCTGGCCAAACGACGAGCCTGTTCGTCGGCGTCCAGTTCGAGCCACTCCTGCTTTGCCTCGCACACCGAATAGGGACCGTAGGTTTCGGTGAGGCCGTAGACGTGTACGAGCGTTGCTCCCAATGCTCGAATCTTGGCGATGATCGTCGGGCTCGGAGGAGCTCCCGCTGTGACGATGGTCAGCGGTCGATCGAGTGAATGTGCCTCTGCAGCAGTGGCGAGAGTGGTCAACACGGTCGGCGCACCGGCAAGGTGATCGACGCCGTTGTCGATGGCCGACCAGATGGCGTCGCCGCGCACTCCGCGAAGGCATACGTGTGTGCCGGACGCGGCCGTGACCGCCCACGTGGTGCACCACCCGTTGCAGTGGAACATCGGCAGCGTCCACAGATAGCGGGTGTCGACACCGAATCCCTGGTGGTGCAGTTCGCCCAGGGAATTGAGGTAAGCACCGCGGTGGGTGTACATCACGCCCTTGGGTCGACCGGTGGTGCCCGAGGTGTAGTTGATCGTGATGGTCGACGTCTCGTCGTCGACCTCCCACTCCATCGGTTCGTCCGTGCCCCGTTCGAGGAATGCGTCGTATCGAGTGGTGTGCGGCAGCTTCTCGTACGTGCCGTCCACCGAGGGAGTCTCGACGATCTCGGTGACCGAATCTGCGATGGGATCTGTTCCGAGGCCGGCCAGCAACGCCGAATCACCCACCAACAGAACCGAACCGGAGTGATCGCAGATGTAGCGAACTTCGTCCGGTGAGAGCCTGGTGTTGATCGCGACCAGAACGGCACCGGCCAGCGGCACCGCGTAGTGTGCGAACAGTAGCTCCGCCGAGTTCGACGCAATGTAGGCCACCCGATCGCCGTGGCCGACCCCCGACGCGCGCAGTGCATGCGCGAGCCGGGTGACGGCGGCGGCGAATTGTTCGTAGGTGAAGGACCGCGGACCATCCTCCACGGCGGTCTTGTGGGGATGAACCTCCGCAGCGCGTTCGAGGAAGCGAAGTGGCGTCAGCGGAGTATCCAGACCGGTCATGTCAGCCAATGTAGCCCGCACTACGAGGCCAGATCGGATTTGTCGATACGTTCGCGCCCACCGGTCAGGTCGGCGCGTTCGGCGGCGGCCCGGCCGGCAAGCCACCCCTGAGTATTGTCGCTGCCGAACTTGATCGTTTTCGTCGACGGGTACCGGGCAGCGTAGACACGGTCCACGGCATCGGATCGCTCCGCCATGATCGGCACCAGAGCCGATCCGTGTTGTTGGGTCGCCGCTGCAGTCGCTCGCGTGCGTGCGTCTTGCAATCGTTCGCCGACTCGGTGGGCGTAGGCGATCAAGAATGCGTGACGGAAGCTGCGAGTCCGCGAGGTCGCCGATTGGCCGGCCTCGTCGAGTGCGCGTGCCGATTGGACCAGTAACGAGGTGTACAGCAGCTCGCACAGATCGAGATCGACGGGCAGACCGATCACGGTGGCCAGCAGATACTTCTTCTTCCATACTGTTCTGGCACCGTTGGCTTTGCACACACTGTGCAGCAGAAGCAGTTTGGCCTTCGAGTACGGGTTGCTCACCATGATGCGACGACTGATGACATCGTCGATCGAGGTGCGAGAGTTCCCTGCATCGAGAAGTGCGCTGTCGATCGCATATCGCGTCATCAGGTCTTGGGCCTTGGCCGAAAATGCCTCGGCTTCCGCGGGGAATTGCGTCGACTCGGCCTTCGCCAGTAGCCCTCGTATCCTGCCGAGCATCTTCGAGTCCACGGCCTGCCGCGGACCGGCAGGTGTGGTGCGTGTTGTCCATCGAGTGGGAGGGGGTAGGAGTGTCTCGAGGGGCAACAACCATGTTGCGCAGCCGAGTACGAGTAAAAGGGTGTACCACGACTGCGCCGACGACCGCCGGTTGTACGAACGCCATCGACGAAGACGGTCCGCAGAGGTGCCACCTGCAGATTCGACGTTCAGCTCGGACAACTGATCCCGCCAGGATTCCGGAGCAACGCTGTCGGCGGAACTTCGCGCTGCGTGAGCACCGATGGCCTCGACAATGACCACGGTGCCGTCGCCTCCAGCGCTCTGACGGGTGACGTGTACCAGTTCGGCGGGCTGCCAACCGTTCTCGAAGGCAACGTCGAGTGCGTCGTCGAGTATATTCGCCGCGCGATCGTGCACCGAATACGTTCGGCTGATGTCTTCCGCAGCCGACAGGCGTTCCGCGATCAGTTGGGTCATGTCCTTCGCGGAGGCCCCCAACTGGGCGAAACCGATTCCGCTGTCGAGCAATTCGTTCGGGTCAGCACTGTCCCGAGCAGTGGTTGCGCGCGAGTACTTGAAAAAACTGTCCAGATCGATACGACTCATCGTCGTCCCCTCCACGTCCCCCGGTGTGGTTCCTGAACTTTTCGGTGAATCGCAGAGTAGGGGAGGGGTCCGACAAGTTATTCGAACATGTCAGCGAGGTGCGAGCATCTGCAGCAGTTCTTCGACCGACGGCAGGCCGGGAATCGCGGGAAGGTTCGGAACAGGAGCGGGGGCGGGCGGTGCCGTCAACTCGACGCCGCCGAGCGCTGCCAGCACGTCGTCGGTCTGGGTGCGGCGCGGGCCGTACGTGTTCGACGCTACGACGAACTCGTCACCGATCGACGCCGACGCCACCACGCTCGAGCCGTCGTCGGCCCATCCCCACTTGCTACCGGTCACGCCGGGCAAGGTTTTCGTGCCCCAGTCCTGGACGGTTCCGTCCGCTGCCACCGGGGCGGCGGAATTCATCCAGGCCAGGACGGGGCTGGCGGGATCGGTGCGCTTCTTCGCCGCCAGGAATCGCACGGTGTCGGCAGTGCTGGTGTACGAACTTCCCCAGAAACCGCCTCGCGAGGTGGAGGTGAGCCCGAACTCCGCCGCAGTCGCATCGATGGCCTGGGGATATTTGTTGTCGAGGACGGAGGCGGCACCGTCGTCGCTGACCTGGACCATTCGAGCGGCCAGGTCGCGATCACGCGCAGAACCGTCTCCGAAGCGAACGACGTAGTCGGCCATGTAGAGCTTGACCGTCGACAGTCCGGGACGTGCGGAATTATCCTCCGCGCTGCCCACATATGTGCCCGTCGGCACGTGTTCGTACGAGATCGAGGTGCGGGATGGCACATCGGCCAAGTCAGCCGGTGTTGGCAAGGCCTGCGCAGGTGCAGCGCAGGTCAGCGCCAACGCGATGCCGACAATTGGGACAGCAGTCCTGGTGAAGATGCGTCGCAGGGCCGGCATCTCGTGCTCCTCGAGGTGTTGGCCCGCCGTGAATCGGTGACCGATGACTGTGGCTACCCCGATAGTAGACGCTTCAACCTCACGCCGCTTTCCCCAGTTCTGCGGCCTTCGTCACCTGCATGAATGCGGCTTTCTTGCAGTTGGAGTGACTGGCGGGCGCATTGATCCAGTCAGCGGGCGTGATACCGCCGGACACAAGAGGGGCGGGCAGTCAGGACCGGCGCAGTGTCGACAGCATCTCTCTCGAGCGTCGCAGTGGCCCCCGACTCGACTCGGCGGGCCAGGTGCTGGGCAACTCGATCGGGTCGGTCAGGCGACCGGCATTGAAGTCGTCGACCAGATGTCCGACGGTTTCCTGGGCGCAGGACTTGTTGGTGCCGATGAATCCCGAGGGGCCGCGCTTGATCCAACCGGTGACATAGCTGCCGACCGAAGTCTGCCCACCGGACTCCTGCAATACACGGCCGCCGGTGTTGGGAATGATGCCGCGGCGATCGTCGAAGGGAACCCCGGGCAGCGCAACTCCGCGGTAGCCGATGGATGTGAGGACGAGTCCGGCATCGAGGGTGTCGACTTCACCGGTAGGAGTGCTGCGCACCACGTCGTCACCGTCGGCGGTCAGACCCATCCGCTCGAACTCGATGCCCGTCACTCGATCGGTGCCCAGGATGCGGGTGGGGGAGAGCAGGTATCGCAGTGTGATGCGCTTACGGTCGTCGCTGTGCTCAGGGGATTCGTCGACGTGGCGAAGAAGTTGTAGCTTCTGCGCCACAGCGTGGGGTAGGTCATCGGTAGCGGCGAGGCGGACCGTTACCGGGTCGAGCGCGAGTTCGCTGCGGTCGATGGCCAGATCGATATCGGGAACGGTGAGCAATCCGGCGAACTCGGGAACGGTGAATGCGGACTGGGCGACGCCGCGGCGGCCGACGACAACCACCTCACGAATAGAGCTGTGGCGCAGGGCGTCCAGGGCGTGGGGTGCGATGTCGGTCTGGGCGAGCGCGTTCGGATCCATGGTCAGGATGCGGGCGACGTCCAGTGCCACGTTGCCGTTTCCGATGATGACGGCGCGCTCGTGCGAGAGATCGAACGTGCGGTGTGCGTGATCGGGGTGGCCGTTGTACCAGGCGACGAAGTCGGTTGCCGAACTGCGGCCCGGCAATTCGGCACCGGGAATGCGCAGTTCCCGGTCCGAGGACGCCCCGACGGCGTAGATCACTGCGTGGTGGGTGTCCATCAACTCGTCGTGGGTGATGTCCTTGCCGACCTCGACACCGAGGTGGAAGGTGAACCCCTCCTGCGCAGAGATGGTTTCGAACAAGCGCGATACCTGACGCGTCTTCTGATGGTCGGGTGCGACGCCGAGGCGAGCGAGGCCGTGTGGTTGCGGGAGTCTGTCGTAGACATCGACTTTCACACCCGGTTGCGTGAGCAGCTCGTCCGCCGCGTACATCGCCGACGGTCCGGATCCGACGATCGCGACTCGAAGGGGTTGACGATCACGCGAGACCGATGCCGCAGGCGTGACCGGTGCCAAGATCGGCCGAGGCGGGCGTTCCTGCTTGTAGAAGTCCGCGTTGATCGTCAGGAACGGCAGTTGAGCCTCGGTCAGTTTTGCTTGCGGCACAATGGCATCGACCGGGCAGGCCGAGACACATGCGCCGCAGTCCACACACGATTGCGGATCGATGTGCAGCATCTCCGCCGTCAGGAAGTCAGGCTCGTCGGGGGTGGGATGAATGCAGTTGACGGGGCACGCGTAGACGCATGACGCGTCGCTACAACATGATTGGGTGACGACGTGGGGCATGAGGGGTTCCTGACGGCAGTGGCAAGAGGCGAGAGGGCTATGCGGCGAACTGGCTCGAGCTGCGATCGGGCTCGCTACGGAAACGTGAGGCCTTGCCGTCGATTCCGCACATCTTCCACATCAGGCGAGCCGCACGATTCATCATGCCGGTATCGGTGGCCAGCATGCGGACGTCGCCGAAGTAGTCCTGCAGCGCGTGCTGCGATTCCGGGGTACCCCAGAACAGGTCCTTCTTCACCTGCTTCGGGATGTCGAATTTCGTCCAGAACTTCTTCGGCGGAATGACGATGACGTCGCACAGGATGCGCATCGTGATCGGGAAGGCCAGTGAAAGCAAGAACCGTCCGACCTTGGACATCTTGGGGACTCGGCGACGTAGCAGTTGGTGCGCGAACGAGATGTGTCGCGCTTCCTCGGCAACGTGAATGGCCATGACGCTCTGCATGATCGGGTGAATGTCGTCACCGGACCGCAGGACCGATTTCTGAATGTGGTCGATGGGCTCTTCGCCTGCGAGAACGCCGACGAAGAACAGTTCTGGCAGCAGCGTGGCGAACAGTGGAACGAACGGAGACAGCATTTTCATGGGCCGGCTCATGCCGGGCGCATCGGAACCGACGCGATTGACCATCTCCTGGAACATCAGGGTGTGGTTGCACTCTTCGATCGATTCGTGGGTGCAGTAGCGCGCCTCGGCGGAGCCGTTGGGCAGTGAAAAGACGTACTGCATCATGCCGCGGATCAGGATGTTCTCGAATTGGAGACCGACCTTTGCGACATTGGCCTGACGCCACATGCCGATCTCGATCTGCCTGTCGAGTGGAAGCGCCTGATACCAGGCGTGGCCGCCGATCGGATCGGTTTTGGCAGGCAGGACCCAACGAGGATCGTTCGCGGGTACTGCGAACTTCTCGGACTCCCAGTCGATGTCCACGTAGGGGTCGAAGTGCTTGTGCACCGAGCCCTCGGACAGCAATGTGAGCGTCTCGATGTACTGCTGCTCGTCCGCAGTGTCGGCGTCGACCGAAACGGACGTATTGCTTGTCGTCAGTGTCATGGCTTCTCCAAACGAAGTGCGAACATAGGGTTAATGTAACCCGAGTTAACACAAAAGGGAAGCGTGTTGGGGAGACTCTGATCGGCGGTCGTCTACTGGTCCTCCGAACGCTCTTCGGACACCTCGGCTACTTCGTCGGTCTCGAACAGTTGCAGCTGGATCGCGGAAGGATCGACCACGGGCGTGACCTGGTCGGGAGTGCTGCGCAGCACCTCACGGAGGGCAGAGACGGCACGGCCCCAGTTGGCCGATTCCCGATCTGCCTCGTCGACGTCGCAGTGCTCGTCGCCCAGATCCGCGGCAACCGCCATCCCACGCCACGACGCTTCTTGTTCAGCGCTGATCCGCAGATACGACACGACGACATCGCGATCGGACGAGCAGCACTCGAGAACCGCATGCGGGTCGAGCGGTTCCTCTTCGGACGCGGCGAGCAGATCGACCAATTCGAGCAAACCGTCAGGAAAGTCGTCCGCGTCGACCGTGGGCGGCGTCGGCTCCCCGAGCACGCCTCCGAAATCCTCGGCGAACTTGTCGTCGACCTGCTCCCACACGTGACTGAGCATGCGCACCGCCCACAACAGGTGATCGGCGACGAAGGGTGACCCGCTGACTCGTACCTGAGCGACGATGCAGTCCTGAACCAGGTGCAGCATCACATCCGGCAGTTGCAGGTTCAGGTCGACCAACAATTCCGCCGCGCGAGTGCGGCCGGACACGGCATGGACAAGCGTCGAATTGATCTCGACCACCGGTTCGGTGGGTTTGACCGATACGTAGGCGGTGCCGCCGACGAACCGCAGCGGAATGTCGCCGTCGGGGTCATGATCCGGCGGGAAGCCGAACCACGGCTCGAGAGCGCGATCGACGAGCTGCTGCAGATGCTCTTTCCCCTTGGGTTGAACGCACAGCGGCACCACGTAGACGTCGGGCTCTGTGACAGCGATGTCGAAGCTCGGTACGTCGTAGCGCCCGGTGGCGCGTGAGCTCAGGAACGACGGGTGTGGCAGGCCCCAGATGTCACGGAACACCGCGACGGTCTTCTTCGCCAGATCGTCCGACCACGAGCGATTGCGGTCCACGTGCGGTGCCGCCGGCTCGTCGTTGTGTGAAATGCGGAACCCCAACGCACTCAACGCGTCTCGCTGATCGGCGGTGATGGCTCGGCTGCTGTGCAGGTGTTCGTTCGCCGGTATCTCGCAGCGGACCATATCGAGATCCCAGGCATAGAACTGCACGCAGGCGGCGGTGTCGGGGACGCCGTCGGTGGTGTCGTATCGCGATTCGATCACCAACGCATCGCCGTCGCGCATGGCGCTGACGTAGTCGCCGAGCGTCCGCTGGAATTGCATCCAAGCGGCATCGACGTCGAAGTCGAACTCGAGTGAATCGCTCATGTCGGCTCCTTACCCAGATCGCGCTGACGTAACGCGGACTCGATCACGCTAGCGGCGACCACCGACACGATCTCGGCGCTCGCGGGGGCGATCACGACGATGCCGAATCCTCGGGCGATCGTGGCAGCGGGTCATCGAGAGAATCGTCGTCGAGCGCACCGAAGGGCTGTGCCTCGGCCACGCCGTCCAACACCGCCGGACGTAGAGCGTGCGGAACGGCCAGTACTTCCTCGATCCTGACGAGAATGCCCTGTTCGATCAGCGATCGAACACGGTGATCGATCAACTGGGCCGTACGCAGATCCTCGCCTTCCAGATCGGCGTAGTCCTCGCCCTCGTTGTTGACGGGTAGCTCTTCGGTCATGGCGGCGAGCAACGTCTGCACCGCAAAGGTATTGGCCAGTGACCGCGACACGTCGGGGTCGTCGGCATCTCCCGACAGCTGCACCCGGACATGCTCGGCAACCAGTTCGTGGACGGTCTCCGCGCCGCGGCCGGCCAGTGAATGCGCATTGTCGCCCGGCCTCGCAGTGTCACCGTCGATGCGAATCAATTCGGTCGCGATGGCCGTCGACCAGTAATCGACCGTGGCGACGCCCACGCCCACTTCGGTGGGATCGAAAGGAGCCGCACCGACTGCGCGCTGCAGATGAACATCGTCGGACACTGCCAGCCCATCGGCGACCCGAGCGACTATGTCGTCCAATGCCGGCAACAGTGGCAGCGCCGAGATGGCCGCCAGTTCCTGTGCGAGAGAGACGTCGGGAAGGTCGATGTCGTCGGCGTCGAGCATGTCGGGCTCGTCGCCTTCGAGGAAGTCCGAGAGATCTTCCATGCAGTGCGCGTAGTCCTCGGGCGTGCCGTCCCAGAGATCGGTTTCGTCGAGGAAGGTCAGGTACTGCAGAGACGTGAGCACAAGATTGACCGCGGTGTCCTCGGCCGTGTCGGACTCCTCCTGGAGGATGCGTTCCGCTGCGTCCACCAGCAGGTGCGCATCGGCCGGCAGCCAGGCGCTGGGGGAGAAGCCGTGACGGGCTCCGGAAAGCTGGGTCAGCGTCGACGAGACGAGCCGTGAGATCGCCTCCGACTGTTCCGACATCTCGCTCTCGTCCAGCCACTCCACGAACCCGTCGATCAGATCGGCGATCCGTTCGCTGTCGACACCGGACGGCGCCGGTCGGGACTGCTGATGACGCCGTTGCCGGGCCTTGGTCTTTTCTGCACGTTTCTGTCCGCGGTTGGCAGGCCGCTTCGATCCCATGAGTGGCAGCTTATCTGCTGGGATGTCCGGTTTCGTCGGTCCATGCCCTCAGTCGAGCAGGAAGGGCCCTATCACCCCACCGAAGCTCAACTTTCGCAGGCAACGCCGTCGCTGTTGCCGTCGAGCTTCGGTCGGTAGCCGGGCTCACCGATTCGGATATTGCTGGCTCCCGCGGCTCTTGCAGCCTTGCAATTCTCGTAGTACACGCTCTCGGGTACTACGGCCAACGGTGCGGGAGCGGTGTAGACGGGCTCCGGTGTGTAGACCGGCTCAGGGGTGTACACGGGCTCAGGATCGGGCAGTGGGATGTACTCCGATGTCGTCGGAACCACGACGATGGCGTCTACTGCTTCGGTCGTCGGGGCGACGGTGGTCGTCGTGGTCGGCGTCGGTGTGGTTGTCGACGGCGGCGCGGACGTCGTCGTGACGGTCGGCAAGGCGGGCACGGCCGCGACCGGGGCGACGGCAGGGGTCTCGGGTTCGGTGGTGGTGGTCAGTCCCATGAAGATCAGGGCAGGGAGGACGGCGATGGCCGGTACCGCCCACCCTCGGCGACCTCGACTGGGCGACAGGTACAGATATGCGACACCCGCCCCGGCCATCAGTGCGCCCACGAGCAGTGCACCGAACTCGAACGATACGAGTGCGCCGATCGAGAAGATCGCGCCGAAAACGATTGCAACCCAGGCGAACACCTTCCCGAACAGGGGGCGGCGTGGAGTCTCGGGCTCGGGTGTGGGGCGCTGGAAGGGTGGCGGGTAGGCGCTGGTCATGGGGTTCGTCCTCGGGTCGCGAATGGTGTCGATACCGCGGAAACGATGTGCCGCGAGACCGGAAGCAACCACTCGATTCCGTCCGAACCGGTCGGTCGCATTTCCGCTCACCATGTCGCATTCACGGTGTTTGTCGTTACACCCGACTGCACAACGACAACCGCATCGATCAATAGCGCTCGCGAAAGCCGCCGATCGCGGTGATGGAATTGCCGTCGGGATCGACAACGGTGCTCAGTCGAACGCCTTTGTTCGCGTCGACGATGTCGCCGAACTCGACCCCTCGTGAGCGCGCCGAAGCGACGAACGCTTCGAGATCGTCGACCGCGACGTTGAACTGCGACGCGCCTGCTCGCTCGGGGTCGACCGTCACCTGCACCCATGCAGCGGGGGCGGCCTGCCACTCCACCAAACTCGGCATCGGGTTGTTGTCTGCAGGCCGATCGAACAGCCGGCGATACCAGGCGTCGGCCGGATCTATGTCGCGTACCGCGATCACTGCAAAGACATGCTCGAACATGTCGTTCTCCTTCGTGTCGGCAAAGAGGTCACGGATACTGACCGGGATCGGCGGCCGGACTCATCGCGCAGAACCTGTCGCCAGGCTCGAGTAGGGTCGTCACGAGTCCGGAATCGGGCTCTCGGCTACGAACAGGCAGGGGATCGCAACGGTGTTGACGCTCCACCGCGCCGAGCGCGCAGGAACCCTTGCCGACGCGCTCGCCGATGTCCTGTCCGTGCCGTTGGACGACTGCTTCACCCCCGAGATCGTGTCGGTTCCGGCCAAGGGCGTCGAGCGGTGGCTCACTCAACGACTCTCGAGCACCTTGGGCAGTCCGGACGGTGACGGCATCGCCGCGAACATCGATTTTCCGAGCCCGGCAAGGCTGGTCTCACGCGCGGTCGGCGCGGTCGACGATATCGACCCGGACGACGATCCGTGGGCAATGGGCCGAGTGCTCTGGACTGCTCTGAGCGTCATCGACGAGTGCCGCACCGAACCGTGGGCGGCGGTGCTGTTCGAGCATCTGGGGGCGGGGTCCGAGGACCACCGTGTAGGGCGTCGCTGGTCGACGGCATCTCATGTGGCAGAGCTGTTCCGTGCGTACGGTTCTCAACGACCTCAGATGATTCGTGATTGGTTCGCCGGACGATTCACCGACGGCCTCGGCGGCGATCTCGACGACGACCTGCAGTGGCAACCGCGAGTGTGGAAACTGGTGCGGGAGCGGATCGGCAGTCCCAGCCCCGCCGAGCGGCTGCCCGAGACGTGCGCTCGGCTACGGGATGCACCCGACTCGGTGGAGCTACCGAGTCGGTTGTCGGTCTTCGGTCCAACCCGATTGACGACCGATCAGCTCGACATACTGGGTGCGCTGTCGGAGCACCGCGAGGTACACATCTGGGTTCCGCATCCCAGCCCGTCCATGTGGACCGCCCTGGAGAACATTCCTGCGGTGACGCGGCGACGAGACGACGCAACGGCCCTTGCCGTCGAGCATCCGCTGTTGGCCAGTCTGTCTCGCGACGTCCGGGAACTGCAGGCCACCACCGGATCGGTCGCGGCGCAAGCCGTCCATCACGAGGGTCCCGAGATCGCGAACACCCTGCTCGGTCGAATCCAATCGGACATCGCTGCCGACGTCTCACCCACTGCCGCAGTGGAATCCGACGACCACGTGACGACGACGGATGGCACGGTGCAGATTCACGCATGTCACGGACCCGCCCGGCAGGTCGAAGTTCTGCGTGAGTCGCTGCTGCATCTTTTCGCCGGCGACCCCACGCTCGAACCGCGGGACGTGCTGGTGATGTGCCCGGACGTCGAGACCTACGCGCCGCTGATTCGCGCCAACTTCGGGCAGGCTGCGCTGGTGCATCCAGGACACCGCCTGCGTGTGCGACTCGCCGATCGGGGTTTGCGCCGCACCAACCCCGTGCTCGACGTCATCGCGACCGTTCTGGACTTCGCCGAAGGCCGGGTGACGGCGAGCGAGCTGCTCGACTTCGCTGCCAGCGGTCCGGTCCGAGAGAAGTTCTCGCTCACCGACGACGATCTCGAGCGACTCCGCGAATGGGTGACGACCTCCGGTGCGCGGTGGGGCTTGACCGTGAGACAACGAGAAGCGTTCGGTCTGAACGGTTTTCGGCAGAACACGTTCAAATCGGCCCTCGACCGGATCCTCCTGGGCGTGGCGGCCGACGAGACCCACAACGAGTATCTCGACCTTGCGCTGCCTCTCGACGACGTCGACAGCAACGACATCGCCCTCGCCGGCCGTTTCGCCGAGCTGGTCGATCGGCTCGCCTCGGTACTGCGAGCTCTTGCCGGTCCGGCGTCGGTGACCGAGTGGATGCGGCAACTGGGCCGCGCACTCGATCTGCTCGCCGACGTGCCTACTGCCGACGAATGGCAACTGGCACAAGCACATCGCGAGATCGCCGACGCCACCGAACACGGCGGGTCGGTGGAGCTGCGACTGGCGGACGTGCGCGCCATGCTGGCCAGGAGACTGGCCGGACGACCCACGAGAGCGAACTTCCGCACCGGCGAACTGACCGTGTGCACCATGGTTCCGATGCGATCGGTACCGCACCGAGTGGTGGTGCTCCTCGGGCTCGACGACGAGGTGTTCCCGCGAGTGGGAAGCATCGACGGAGATGACATCCTCGCCCGCGACCCGGCGCTCGGCGAACGAGACATTCGCAGTGAGGATCGGCAACTGCTGCTCGACGCGGTGATGTCGGCCGAGGACAAGCTCCTGCTGTTCTACACCGGTGCAGACCCCGTCGACGGTTCGGTCAAGCCGCCGGCGATTCCGCTGCGCGAGCTCATGGACGTGCTCGAGGTGACCGCGGGTCGAAGCGTCGAACATCGGCATCCGCTGCAGCCGTTCGATCCTCACAACTTCGAGGCCGAACGTCCGTTCAGTTTCGACACCGTCGCGTTGGCCGGAGCGGTCTCGCAGCAACGTGCGCCCCAGCCCGTGCCTCCGTTCCTGCCCGCAGCGCTCCCGCCTGCCGATCGAGGCGATGTGGAACTCGCCGATGTGATCGCCTTCGTCGAGAACCCGGTGCAGGCGTTTCTCCGCCAGCGGCTCGGATTTCGTGTTCCCGAGCTCGAGGACGACCTGGCAGACAGTCTCGACATCGAGTTGGACCCGTTGTCCCGGTGGAACATCGGCGATCGGATGCTTGCCGCGGTGCTCGCGGGCGGAGACATCGGAGAATTCGCCGACGCCGAATGGCGCCGCGGAACCCTTCCGCCGTTTCATCAGGGCCGACGCGAGATGTCCGACATCCGACAGATCGTCGGAATCATCGCCGACGCGGCCGCGCCGTTCCACGAAGGCCCCGCCGACACCACGGATGTTTCGGTCGATCTCGGCGACGGACGACGCCTGACCGGAACCGTCACCGGAATTCATGGCGGTGTTCTGGCCCGTTCGTCTTATTCTCGCCTCGCCGCAAAGCATCGGCTGGCCGCGTGGGTGCGGTTGCTGGCGGTGGCCGCATCCGAGCCGGGGGAGTGGAGCGCCGTCACCATCGGGCGGGCGAGCGGTATGCGGCCTCCTCGTCGATCGCGACTGACGGCACCGCGCGATCCCATTGCCACCCTGCGCGAACTGGTGGATCTGCGCGATCGCGGATTGGCGTCGCCGCTGCCGATATCGACCGGCACTGCATCGGCGTACGCGGAGAAGCGGTTCGGCGGTGGATCCATCGAGGACGGTTACGACTCCGCCAGCTGGGCGTGGCGAGGAGACTTCGGCGACGGAAACGATCGCTCGTTGCGGTACGTGCACGGTCCGACCCTGTCGTTCCAGACACTGCTGGCCGCGACCCCGCTCGCCGATGAAACCGACCCGTCCAACGAGACGAGCCGCTTCGGCGTCCTCGCCCGCACACTGTGGGACCCGTTGCTGACCGCCGAGAACATGGGGAACGCATGACCACCCTGCACGGATTCGACCTCCTCGGACCGATGCCTACCGGAACCACCGTGCTCGAAGCCAGCGCCGGTACCGGCAAGACCTACGCGATCGTCGGACTGGCCGCGCGCTACGTCGCCGAGGGCATTGCCGAAATTTCCGACCTGCTTCTGGTGACGTTCAGCCGGGCCGCAACCCAGGAACTCCGCGATCGCACTCGCAGCAGATTCGCCTCGATCGCGCAGCACCTTGCAGACCCGGAAGCTGCTCGTGCAGAACGAGATCCATTGGTGTCGTTCCTGGCATCGGCCGAGGACGCCGAGGTGGAACGCCGTCGCAGAAGACTGCGAAAGGCACTGTCGGACTTCGATGCCGGGACCATCGTCACCACCCACAGCTTCTGTCAGCGCATGCTCGACGGGCTCGGAATCGCGGGGGAGCGCGAACCGGAATCGACATTCGTCGAATCCGTGTCCGATCTACTCGAGCAGGTCGTGGACGACCTGTACCTGCAGATGTTCAGTGGCGACGACGAAGCGCCTGCATTCAGCAGGCGGGATGCGCACCAGTTGGCCTTGGCGGCCGTGGGCGACCAGCAGTCGATTCTGTACCCCGACACAGAAAATCTCGACGGGGACGACGGTAACCGCGAGCCGGCGCTCCGCGTGCAGTTCGCCCGAGAAGCGCGGCGGGAACTGGAAGGTCGCAAACGGCTGCTCGGGGTGCGTGACTACAACGATCTACTCGGACTCCTGCATTCGGTGTTGTCCGATCCCGTGCACGGTGAGGCCGCCTGTGCGCGAGTGCGAGACCGGTTCCGAGTGGTGCTGATCGACGAGTTCCAGGACACGGACCCGATGCAGCGGGACATTCTGCGACGGGCGTTTCACGGATCGACGACCCTGATTCTCGTCGGCGATCCGAAGCAGGCGATCTACGCATTCCGCGGGGCAGAGGTGCTCAGTTACCTCGATGCGGTCGAATCGGCAGACCACCTGTACGAGCTCACTGCCAACTGGCGCAGCGATTCCGGGCTACTCGATGCGCTGCACCATCTGTACGGCGGCGCAGCCCTCGGACACGACGACATCGTCGTTCACCGTGTCGAAGCCCGAAACCCACCGTCGCGGATGACCGGACACACCCCGCTGCGGCTGCGCTATCTTCCGAGAACCGGTGCAGGTCCCCTGCGACAAGGGTTTCCGGCAGTCGATCGACTCCGTTCCAAGGTCGCGGCCGACGTCGCGGCTGACATCGTCGAGCTGCTGTCCAGCCGTGCCACGATCGACCGACCGGACGGACCCCGGGCGATCGAACCGCGAGACGTCGCCGTGCTGACGCGAACTACCAAGCAGGTGGCGCTGATTCGAGACGCGCTGGACGCAGTCGGCGTCCCGTCGGTCGTGTCGAGCAGCACCAGCGTGTTCGGCACCGAGAGTGCCCGCCACTGGTTGTGGCTGCTGCAGGCGATCGAGCAACCGCATCGCACCGACCGCGTTCGACTTGCCGCCCTTACCCCTTTGCTCGGCTGGACTGCCGCTCAGCTCGACTCCGGAGCCGAGGATGCTCTGGCCCAGGTCAGCAGCCGACTGCGTGAATATTCGATACTCTTCGACGAGGCAGGGTTCGCTGCAGTATTCGAGCGAGTGTCGGCCCAGTCCGGACTCGACGCCCGTTTGCTCGCAGTCGACGCGGGCGAACGGACCATGACCGATCTGCGGCATATTGCCCAATTGCTCAATCGCGCAGCAGTATCCGAGTCGTTCGGCATCACCGCACTCACTCGCTGGCTGACCGACCGCATCAAGGAACCGGCAGCCGGTGGATCCAGCGACCGCAGCCGACGACTCGACAGCGATTCCGCCGCAGTGCAAATCATGACGACACACGGCAGTAAGGGGCTCGAATTCCCCGTCGTCTACCTGCCGTATGCCTGGGACACGTTGTTCTTCAGCAAGCCGTCGACGCTGCTGCTGCACGAGAACGGCGACCGGATTCGAGACGTCGGTGGACCGTCGGGAGTGGGCTACGCGGCCAGAAAGATGATCAACGACCAGGAGGAAGCAGGCGAGGAACTGCGGTTGCTCTACGTCGGCCTGACCCGAGCGGAGAGCCAGATAGTGCTGTGGTGGGCACCGGGCCGCAATACCGCAACGTCGTCGCTGCATCGCATGCTGTTCGGCCGCATCCCCGGGATTCCCCAACCGGAGCCGTCGTACAAGGTCCTCGACGATGCAACCACCGCGAACCGGCTTCAATCCTGGGTCGGGTCCGCTGCCGACATCATCTCCATCGAACCGGTGGGACCGGGTGCACCGTCCACGCGGCATTGGGTCAGACCCGGGGAACCGTTGCTCGACATTGCCGCCGCGCGGTTCGACCGAACTCTGGACCTGTTGTGGCGTCGAACGTCGTACTCCGCGTTGACAGCTCATGCCCACGACGCGGCGCACGTTCAGCCGGAGGTGGGGGTGACAAGCGAGGCCGAGCATCCCGAGAAGACCGACGAGCCGGCCGAACCTCAGTCGAACAGTGACTACACAGAAGATTCCAGGTTGGAGGGAATCGAGTCGCCGATGAACGGCATGCCCGCCGGCGCCGCATTCGGAACGCTCGTGCACGAGGCGCTCGAACACATCGACACCTCCGCTCCCGACTTGCTCGCCGAGCTCGAACTTCGCTGCAGTGCAGCGGTCGCCTCGCGCATGGCCGAGGTCGATCCAGTGGCGTTGGCCGCAGCCCTTCTGCCGGTGATGCACACGCCGTTGGGCTTCGGGACGCTTGCCGACATCGCGCCTTCCGACCACTTGGCAGAGCTGGACTTCGAGCTTCCGTTGGCCGGAGGTGACGATCCCGTGACGGCGACAGTTACCCTGAAATCCGTTGCGCGGCTGATGCGTCGGCACCTCGATGTCGGCGACCCGCTAGCGTCCTACCCCGATCTGCTCGACGGTATCGAAGAAACACCCCTGCGCGGCTTTCTCACCGGAAGTATCGACTCGGTTCTACGAGTGCCCGGACCGCGCTACGTGGTGGTGGACTACAAGACCAACCGGCTCGCCCGAGGTGATCTGACGACAGGCAACTTCACCCGAGAGAAGATGGCTGGAGAGATGATGCGCTCGCACTATCCGCTGCAGGCAATTCTGTATGCCGTTGCGCTGCATCGATATCTGCGGTGGCGTCAACCGGGATACGACCCGCAGGAACACCTCGGCGGAGTTCGGTACCTGTTCGTGCGGGGCATGGTGGGACCGCAGACCCCTGCCGGGTGTGGGGTGTTCGACTGGAATCCGCCCGCAGCGCTGGTGGTCGAGCTCTCGGATCTGCTTGCCGGAAAGGCGAATCGATGACGAGCGTGACCACCGCACTGCGCGGGAGCGGCCTTCTGCGTACGTTCAACGATGCAGGTGTACTCACCGCCGCCGATGTGCACGTGGCATTACGTCTGGGCGCGCTTGCCGGGGAGTCGTCGGAGCATGTGCTCTTGGCCGCTGCGCTGACGGTGCGTGCCGTGCGATCGGGATCGGTGTGCCTCGATCTGCGACGACTGCAAGATGTGACGGTCGACGAGGAATCCGACGTCGATCCAGGAGCGCTTCCGTGGCCCGACCTCGTCGAGGTCCTCGGCGCACTGTCGGCCAGTCCCCTCGTCGTCGGCAGTGCAAACGGACCGTTGACGCCGCTGAAACTCGTTCACACCGATGAGGGTGAACTCCTGTATTTGGATCGATATCACCTGCAGGAGAGCACAGTTCGTGATGTTCTCGAGCAGCGATCTCAGTCTCACCCGCGGTCCGATGCCGCCGAGATCAGCCGTGCTCTGACCGAGCTGTTCGTCGACGAATCGGGTGCGCCCACCGTTGCTCCCGATCGTCAGCGGATAGCGGCAGCCCTCGCGGCGACCCAATGGACCACGGTCATCGCAGGCGGGCCGGGAACCGGTAAGACCCACACGGTGGCTCGGATTCTGGCGTTGCTCGTCCGGGAACACGGAAGCGATCTGCGCATCGGGTTGGCGGCACCCACCGGCAAGGCCGCAGCCCGATTGCAGGAGTCGGTGTCCGAACAAGCGGGGCTCCTCGGACTGCCGGTAGATCTGAAGGCGATGACCTTGCACCGGCTTCTGGGCTGGAAGCCCGGCAGCAAGACGAGGTTTCGCCACGACGGGGAGAACCGCCTGCCCTACGACGTCATCGTCGTGGACGAAACCTCGATGGTGTCACTGACGATGATGTGCCGGCTGCTCGAAGCCGTCCGCCCCGAATCACGCTTGATCCTGGTCGGTGACCCGGACCAGTTGACGTCCGTCGACGCAGGCGCGGTGCTGGCGGACCTCGTGGCCCGGCCGGTCACGGGCATCGAGAACCCGGTGCTGGCGCAGCTCGTCGACGACGATTTCGCCGCCGCCGAGGATCCGGCAGAGGCAGCCCTGAGCCCGTTCGAGCGAGACCGATTGCGCGGCGGCGTCGTGCGGCTCAGTCGAGGCAGACGGTTCGGCGGGGCAATCGCCCAGTTGGCTGTGGCCGTGCGCGACGGCCGGGGCGACGACGTGATGGCGCTGCTCGAGTCCGGCGCAAAAGAAATTTCCTTCCATGGCCCCGACGACGTGGATGCGCTGCGTTCCGACGTGATTCAGACCGCAGCCGACGTCACCGCCGCCGCAGCAGCCGGAGATGCCTCCGCTGCGCTTCTGGGTCTGGAGAAGCATCGCCTGCTGTGCGCGCACCGCGAGGGCCGATGGGGTGTCGCGCGATGGGATCGCCAGGCGATGGAGTGGGTGGGAGAGCACAGCGGAACGATTCTCGATCCGTCACTGTGGTACCCCGGTCAGCCACTGTTGGTGACGGCAAACGATCACGAAGCGCGGATATACAACGGCGACACCGGCGTTGTGGTGTTGGGAGACAACGGAAACCCGATGGCAGCGTTTGCCCGCGGGCACGGCCATGTGCTGATCCACCCGAACGTGCTCTCGTCGGTTCACACGGTGTACGCGATGACGATCCACCGCAGTCAGGGCAGTCAGTACGACACCGTCTCGGTTCTTCTCCCCGCCGAGGCATCGACGCTGCTGACCCGAGAGTTGCTCTACACCGCAATCACTCGCGCACGATCGCACGTGCGGGTTATCGGCACCGAGGATGCCATTCGCGCGGGCGTCGAGCGTCAGGTGTTACGGGCGAGCGGTCTGCGACGAACGATCCTGTAGCTCCGGTCAGCGGCACGCGTGCCGGGCCTCGTTCATCGCGGCGTCGATGCTTCGTGCGACCGAAAGCCAGGTGCGAGCCAGGCTGGACCACACAGCCACCGAGTCGTCTCGACCCGCGCCGGCCGCCCCCCGGGCCTGCGTGGCAGCCGAGCGATGGAGGGCCACGGCACGAGCCTTCAGATCGTCGAGGTCACTGTCGACGCA
Organism: Rhodococcoides fascians A25f; assembly: GCF_000760935.2. Classification (NCBI taxonomy): domain Bacteria; kingdom Bacillati; phylum Actinomycetota; class Actinomycetes; order Mycobacteriales; family Nocardiaceae; genus Rhodococcoides; species Rhodococcoides fascians. Next base: position 2,014,249 of record NZ_CP049744.1, read on the forward strand.
GACGGATCGAACGGCGTGTGGGTCGACTCGACGACCTGTCAACTGACACAGCGCCTGCAGCGAGCCCAGCTCGGCAGGAATCTCGGAGGGCGTCTCGGAAGAGTCGGCCGACGTGGCGGTCTCGGCCGCAGAGGCGACGAGCCCCCGCTGCAGGTCCCTCGGCCCAGATGACACGCCATCGGCTGCGACGCCCCACACACTGAGGAACGAGGGGTGCGGAACGTTCCAGATCTCGCGGAACGCAAGCGTGATCATCTCGGCAACGAGCGCGGCATCGGCTCGTGAGTCGGTTCGCGTGAGATCAATGACCGATCCGTCGGCGATCGGCTTGCCGCGGTTCAGCCATCCGAACTCGACCAACTGCACGTCCATGGCCGACGTCTCCGGGGCGTCCGGGTAGAGCAGCGAAGGAATCGCCGCAACGGTGACCAGGACTCCGGTGTCCGTCGCCGCCACATCGATGTACGGCCGCAAACCACGTTCGCCGGGGCTGGCCTGAGCGGCCGTGACCGTGACGTAGTCACGTCTGGGCAGGGACCGAAGGCATGCGTGCAGATTCTCGGTGAACGTGGCCCACGCGAGCGCGGTAGTGGAGTCGAAATGGCCGTTCTGCAGTGCGTTCACGGTGCAAACCCTCTTCTCGGACGAGAACTGATGCCGGTGGGTTCAGACGGTAGCGAGGGGGTCCGACAAGAACGCGGGTGTCAGTAGACGTCCCGCAGGTAGCGCTTGGTCTGCTTGAGTTCGTTGACGTAGTCCTCGGCGGCGTCGGGGGAGCGGCCGCCGTGCTCGGCGACGATCTCGTGCAGTGCTTCGTCGACGCCCTTCGACATACGGGCCGCGTCGCCGCACACGTAGAGATGCGCACCTGCCTCCAGCCAGCTGTACAGCTGCTTGCCTGCTTCGATCATCCGGTGCTGCACGTAGATCTTCTCGTGCTGATCGCGGGAGAACGCCACATCCAGTCGATTCAGCAGACCGTCGCGCTCGAACCCGACGAGCTCGTCCTCGTAGAGGAAATCACTCGACCGATGCTGATCCCCGAAGAACAGCCAGTTGTCTCCCGCGGCACCTCGCGCGCGCCGCTCGTGCAGAAATGCTCGAAACGGTGCCACTCCGGTTCCGGGCCCGATCATGATGATCGGGGTGTCGTCGTCGGGCAGGCGGAACGACTTGTTGGCCGACAGGAACACACCTGCCTCGTTCCCGTCGCCGACTCGATCGGCGAGGTACGTCGAACAGACGCCGCCGCGGTCGCGCTCGGCCGACCGGTATCGGACGGTGGACACCGTCAGATGCACGGTGCCTTCGTGGGCGATCGGTGACGACGAGATCGAGTAGACACGATGCTGCAGTGGACGCAGCAAGCCGAGGAATTCGGCGGGATCGAAGGCAGGCGACCGGTCGAGATCGAGAACGTCCACGACGTCACGTCCCCACGTCCAGGCGTCGAACGATGCTCGGTCGCCGTTCTGCAGGACGTGATCGAGTTCTGCGTCGCCGGCGTGTTCGGCCACGGCCTCGATCAGGTCCATGGACGGGATACCGATTTCGTATTCCGTCGTCAGCGCCTGTGCGAGCGTGATCTCACCGGACTTGGTGTGCACGGCGGTGTCGGCGGGCACTCCGAGCCGGTCGACGACGGCCGCGACGAGTGCTGCGTCGTTGACGGGTTTGACGGCGAAACCATCCCCGGCCTGGTAGGCGATACCGCTGTCGCCCAGCGCGATCGCGAAGTGCCGAACTTCCTTGGCCGACGCGGGACCGGACAGGCGTCGATTACTCAGAATCTGTGCGCGATAGGGATTCTTCCGATTCCACGGTGATCGCTTGGGCGCGGCCTTGGTGGTGCCGAGATCGCCGGTTGCAGCGTCGATGTCCTGTACCTGCCTTGCAATTGCCGTCGTCACGGTCTGTGACGGGTGGAGGGTCGAACCTTCTGAAACCCTAGTGGGGACCGCTCGAACTGCGGTGCAGGACCTCGATTCCGTCGGCCGAGTAGGCGACCTCGTACCCGTCGGACAGCGCCCGATCGATTGCCTGACGGTCACCGGCCTCGTCGGTCGGCCAGCCGGCAGGCCTCGCCCGATTGACGACGATCCAGTCCGGGACGGTCGAATCTGTGGCGCGTTGGGGAAAGACCGAGACGTCGTGATCGGCGACGAGTTGGGCCACGAGGTTGTTCGACGCTGCAACCTGGTCATCGGCGGGAATCCACTCCGAAATCTCCCGGGCGGTCGCGGCCTGCGGATCGATCGTCCATTCCTGTGCGTGCACCATGCGCGCCATCGGTAGGAACGGCAACGCCACGACTGCGAAGACGGCTACGAACGCGAGGATGAAGTGACGACCGCGTTCGGTGAGCTGACCGTGTCGGTGACTGCGTGCGAACGCGTCGAGCAGAGCGATGAACACGATCACCATCAGGATTGCGTTGTAGTGGTAGATCGGCTTCCAGAAGTTGGTGTTGTCGCTGAGAAAGCGCCATGCGACCGTCGGGACGGCGATCAGCAGGAGCGGCGAGCGCAGGGCGAAGAATCCGGTGACCGCGAGCAGCAGAAAGGCTGTGGCCGCCCGAGAATCGCCGGCAACCAGGCCGTGTGCGGTGTCCGCGATGCCTTCACCCAGCGGGGGCAGCTTCGAGCCCTGGTCGTACGAGTTGTCGGAGCTGAGCATCGGGATGATCACCTTGACGGCGAGAATCACCCAGGTCAGGCCCCATACGGCTGTCAGTATCCCGAGGATTCGGGTTCGTCCGCCGGCCCACAGCGCCACCAGTGCGCCGATCACGACGACCGTCAGACCCATGTCCTCTTTGACGAAGACCAGCGGCAGAGCCCAGGCCAGAGCGGGCAGCCAACGCTGACGAACGAGGGCGACCATCGACATCGCCAGCAGCGGCATCGCGAACGCCACTTCGTGGAAGTCGAAATTCAGCGCCGCCTGAACGCCCCAGGACAGTCCGAACGCCGCCGCGATCACGGCACCGGTGGCCGCCCCGAACTTCTGTGTCGCCAGCCTGCTGATGGGGATCACGGCCAACGCGAACAACACGGCTTGGGCGATCAGCAACGTCTCGGCGTGTGGGAACACCCGATAGACGGGTCCCAGCAGCGCGGTGATGGGCGAGAAGTGATCACCGAGCGTGTTGTAGCCGGTACCCAGAAGATCGGAGGTCGGTGCACGAAACTGCGAGTACGACGCGACCTGTTGGACGAATATCCCCAGGTCGAATCCGGACGTGCGGAGTTGCCGATGGCCGAGCACGGACATCGTCGCGTACAGCGGTGCCAGGACGACGTACGCGAGAGCCGGCACGATCGTCTCTGCAGTGCGGATCCTCGTACGCCAGTCGAGGGGTGCGGTGTCGATGTCGGTGACAACCGTGGATTTCTCGATAGTGGTCACGAGGACCGATGTCTACAGCACGGACGTGAGATGTTCCTGAGAACCGCAGGTCAGCGCTTACGCTTCTTCGCTGGTTTGCGACGCGGCGGCTGTGAGGTGAGGTGGTAGTAGAGAGCGTCCTCGGAATCCTCGACGACCACATCGATGTAGTCGCCCACCTCCAGATAATCGTCGACGGCAATTCTGTCGGTCGAGCCGATGACGGCTTTCACCGAACGGGCGGGTACCAGCCCTCGGCGTCCGTCCGGACCGACTGCGAGGGCGTACCGGGGACCGGTGCGGGTGACCCGGGCACGAATGAAATCCGGATCCTTCGGGATGGGGTCGGCCGCGAGGACGTTGCCGTCCTTCGATGCGGCGGTCAGTGAATCGAGCTGTGCCGCGAGATCGTCGGCCATTGCATCCACCTGGTCGAGCAGGTGGGCCATGTGCGCGGCGTAGTCGGTGTGCTTCTTGGTGGGCTTGAGAGCCTCGCCCGGCTTGTACATGTCTTCGTGAGTCAGCTCGCCCCACGCGTCCTGCAGGCGTGTCTTGACCTGTACTTCTACTTTCACATCGAGGTCGCCCTGATGCGTGGCAACTCGAACGACCAGCACAGCGTGGTAGGCGCGGTAGCCACTGGGCTTGGGAAAGGCGACGTAATCGGTGGGTGGTTGCGCAAACCGCACCGAGCATTCCGGGTCGTTGCACGCACGCTCGAGCGCTGCGACGAACGTCAGTTGATCGCGCGGGGTCTTGCACAACACCTTGACGCCGACCAGATCGGGAAGGGCTTCGGCAACGGCGTCCGCGTCGGTCGGTTCCGTGATCCGGCCCTCGGAGAGATAGCGGCGCAATTTGTCGGCGGATCGTCCCGGGTCCTTGATGCGCGCCGTCTGTGCGTTCAGTCGATCTCGATCGACGTCTTCGAGTATCTCGTCGGCGATGGTTTCGAGGAAGTTCTGCGCGGTGACGAGAGCGGCTTCCCACGCCCGGCGGCGCTGCAGGTACAGCTCCTCGACCAAGTCGTCGATGCTTGTTGCCGATGTCACGATGCCGAGGTTAACCCAGATATGTGGGCAAACCTTTACGTGGCGCGCATTCGAGCTGTGAGGCGTCTGCCTCCGGTCTAGGCTGTGCCGCATGACCGTGGCTTCCGTGCAGCAGGACGACTTCCTCGCGCAGTTCGATCCGTTCCGTCGAGAGCTGCTCGCGCACTGCTACCGCATGACCGGATCGATTCACGACGCCGAGGATCTGTTGCAGGAAACGTACATTCGCGCGTGGCGTGGGTACGAGAAATACGAGGGGCGCTCGTCGCTGCGCACCTGGCTGTATCGAATCGCCACCAATACCTGTCTCACTGCTCTCGACGGTCGGTCGAAGCGTCCGCTCCCGACCGGCTTGGGGGCACCGAGTTCCGGCCCTACCGACGAACTAGTACAGAACAACGAGGTTCCATGGCTCGAACCGATCGCCGATTCGGATCTGGCCGACTCGAGTGATCCCGCCTCCATCGTGGTGGCGCGTGAATCGGTGCGCCTCGCCTTGGTGGCGTCCCTGCAACATCTGTCTCCCCGGCAGCGGGCGGTCTTGTTGATGCGCGAGGTGTTGCAGTGGAAGGCGTCGGAAGTCGCCGAGGTTCTCGCCACGACGACGACCGCGGTCAACAGCTTGCTGCAGCGAGCCAGGGAGCGCCTCGACGAGATTGCGCCCGAACTCGACGATGTCGAGCCCATCGGATCCGACGAGCTGCAGGAACTGCTGACGCAGTATGTGGAGTGTTTCGAGAACTACGACATCGACCGCTTGGTGACTCTGTTCACCTCGGATGCGGTGTGGGAGATGCCGCCGTTCGTCGGGTGGTACCAGGGTGCCGAGACGATCGGATCACTCATCCGAAACAATTGCCCGGCCAACGGCGCGGGCGACATGCGGATGAGGCCTACCCGTGCCAACGGCCAACCCGCGTACGGGCTGTACATGCTGGGTGAGGACGGTGTGCACCGGCCGTTCCAGCTGCACGTTCTCGATGTCGACGCCAGAGGGGTCGGGCACGTGGCCTGCTTCTTCGATCTGACTCTGTTCGATCGATTCGGCCTGCCCGACCGCCTCTGAACGACTGCCGCTCAGCTCTGGGGAACCGCCGACGGGTCCATCCACATCACTTCCCAGACGTGGTTGTCGAGATCACGGAACGCTCGGCCGTACATGAATCCGTGATCCTGGGGCTCCATCCACTTGGACCCGCCCGCAGCGATCGCTGCGTCGGTGAGCGAATCCACTTCGTCTCGGCTGTCGGCGGAGATGCACATCAGGACCTCGCGAGCCGAGCTCGTGTCGCAGATCGAATCGGAGATGAAGTCCTCGAAACGCGATGTGGCCAGAAACATCACCGTCGCTTGGTCGCTGACGATCATGGAGGCGGTGTTCTCGTCGCTGAAGACGTCGTTGAAAGCGAACCCGAGTCCCTCGAAGAATGAACGGGTGGCGACGACGTCGCGAACGGGCATGTTGGCGAACAGCATACGGGACATGGGTACACCTTCTCTGCGGGAACAGCTGCGTGCGACCGTCGAACAACGGTCTTGCTTCTACTGACAGCAGTCGGTGCCAAAAGTCACCGGCGCACACCTGCAGACACGACGCGACCCCGCCGAGCGATGCTCGACGGGGTCGCGGACAGCGAAGCTGAAAGGGGGAGTGTGAAGAACTACCGCGTCATCTGTGCAAGACGGGACAGCATCCGTGAGAACACGTGGCCGTCGTTGCCGAGATCGAGGTAAGCATCGGCAACGGAATCCGACGTTGTGGTGTCGGAAGTCGCCGCAGCGAGGGTGCGCGCCATGCGCGTGCGACGCTCGATGGCGTCGAGGATGGTGGCGTCGAGCGTTGACACTTCGTCGAAGAGCTGGTCGACGTCGGTTGTCGCAATGTCGGCGGTGTCGGTGCCAATTGCCAGCGAATCGATCTGAACAGTCACATCGTCTCCTTTTGTTCGCGTCCTGAGGTGTGAGTCGTTCTGCCGAACGGAACCGTTACAGCCCGACTCGAGTTAAAACGATGTTTCGTCGCCCAGTCCAAGATGCCCACTCGACCGGCCTGGGCCAACCTCTCGAGGGTGTGATGCTCGATACAGTCCAGTCGGTTCCCCCGACCTGCAGGTCTTCCTACGGGTCCGTCAGCGGGATTGTGACTGCGCCGATTCGGGTAACCCGGTCGTCGAATCACGTCGACATCGAGGAGCGAACGATGCAGTACGACTACCTGATCATCGGCGGCGGAATGGTTGCCGACAGTGCGGCTCGCGGGATCCGCGAGCGCGACACCACCGGGTCCATCGGCATTCTCGGGGCCGATTCCGACGAGCCGTACACCCGGCCCGCGCTGTCGAAGAAGCTGTGGACCGACTCGGACTTCGGTCGGGATCAGGTTCCGCTCGACACTGCCTCCGACACCGACGCGCAGGTGCACACCGGAACGCGGGTGGCCTCGATCGACCGGTCGAATTCCTCGGTGACGACGGACCAGGGAGAACGCTACGAATACGGGACTCTGCTCGTGGCAACGGGAGCCGAACCGACGCGAATCGAGCTCGCGCCCAGTCCGCGGGTGGTGTACTTCCGCACCTTCGCCGACTACCGGGCGCTGCGTGAATTGACGAAGACCGCCGATCACATCGCCGTGGTCGGTGGCGGATACATCGGCACCGAGATCGCTTCTGCCCTTTCTCTCCAGGGCGTGAAGGTCACTCTCGTGACATCCGACGCCGTAGTCGGCGCGCACATGTTCCCGCCGAGCCTGGCTGCCGTTTTCGACAAGGGATTCGCCGATCACGGAGTCACCGTGCGCCGAGGAACGAAAGTGACCTCCGGTGCCGAGGCGTCGGCCCGCGTCCAACTGCAACTCGACGACGGTTCCGCACTCGAAGCGGACGGCGTCGTGTTCGGTCTCGGTGTGCGGCCCAGCACCGAACTGGCCGACGCTGCCGGACTGTCGGTGGACGACGGCATCGTGGTCGACGAATTCTTGAGGACCGAGGACGACCACGTCTACGCGGCCGGTGATGTGGCGAACTATCCCGACGCCATTCTCGGCCGTCGACGCGTCGAGCACGTGGACAACGCCACGGAGATGGGCAAGGCCGCCGGACGCAACATGGCCGGCGCGGCCGAGCCGTACTCCTACACCCCGTACTTCTACTCCGATGTCTACGACGACGGGTACCAGGCCATCGGCACGCTGTCCACGTCGTTGAGCACCGTCGAGGATTGGAAGTCGGTCGGCAAGGAGGGCGTTGTGTACTACCTCGACGACGAGGCCGTCGTTCGCGGTGTGCTGATGTGGAACGTCTGGGAAGGTCTCGATGTGGCGCGCACGCTTCTCGCCGAGAAGAAGCCGCAGACCGAGCAATCGCTCCGCGGGCTGATCTGAATTTCTGGAACACTCGAAAGCGAGCGGACCAGCGACGGTTGGGCGTGACCTAGGAGAGACGATGTCCGAGTTCGATGGCAGTGGGTCGGCCGAGCAGCGCGCCCGATTCGACGACGAAGTTCACAGCCGATGTGCCGACTGCCGGTTGCCCGGACATTCCGAGCCGCTGTCCGACGCGGCCGCCATCGCTGTCGCGGCCGGGCAGGTGGACGAACCTACGCGTGTAGTACTTATCAATCGATGGCACGCGGGACGCGCTCTGCCGTCGATCGGGGGGTTCGGCACGTTGCGATATCTGGTCGATGAGCGCGATCGATGGCTCGCCAAGGACACGACGAGCAAGCCAGGGACGGCGCTGGTGTACCGAGTGCGGGTTGCCGAACTGACCAAGCGCATCAACCATCAGCGCACCACGGTGGTGATGTCTAATCGGCACTACGCCACCGGGGTGCGTGCGGCACGGAAGGAGCGTCGAGAAGGTCTGCATCTCGATCTCGATCAACGGGATTCGGTCTTCGACGCACTGATGAGGACGCCTGCACCACGCCGGTTCGGTCCGGTTGCGGAGCGCGGCCTGTCGTTGGTGGACGCGGCCACGGATCGCGTGAGCATGCTTGCGCGCCGAACTCCTGTGGGTGACCGGGTCGAGTGGGCTACCGGTGTGGTCGACCAGTTCGTCGATCGCAAGGACGATCGCTTCGTCGATCGGTACGACACCCTGTTGTTTCTTGCAGGCACGTCGTTCGATCGGGTTCGTCGTTCGCCCGCATGGCAGTCGACCTACTTCGAGATCCAGCGCAATCAACTCGACCTCTTCGTCGAGCTCACCGAGATCTCGGTCGACGCCTCCTCCCTGCGCACGGTAGCGACCGAGTTGAACCGGATCGGTGAGACGATGGTCGACGAGGAGACCGCCGCTCAGGTCGAATCACGGCGTGGCGCACTGGAAGTGGTGTGGACGCAGTTGACCGGTCGGGTAGCCGCGTTGGTCCGCCTGGCAAATCTGGTCGAGTCGTCCGAAAGCGAGGCTCGAACGTCCGACGCGATGACCCGTGCCCATAGTCTGGACGATCGGATCGACGATCTGGTGGGCCGATCGGGTAGCCGGGAAATGTCTGCCGAGAACACACATTTCGTCGGTGATCAGGTGCGGACGCAGTGGCGCGATTGAGTGCCGCCGGAGGCTCAGTGGCGCGATTGGGTGCCGCCCAGGGCACACAACCGCGCCAATGGCTCTAGGCGATGATCGCGAAGAGGATTCCCGCGACGGCGAAGCTGACCACGGACAGGATCGTCTCGAGGACCGTCCACGTCTGCAGTGTCTGCTTGACGGTGAGATTGAAGAATTTCGAGATGATCCAGAAACCGCCGTCGTTGACGTGGCTGGCGATGATCGAGCCCGCCGCGATGGACATGGCGATCAGCGCAACGGCCGGAGCGGAGTAATCCTGGGCTGCCACCAGTGGTCCGACGATGCCGCCGGTGGTCACGATGGCCACGGTTGCCGACCCCTGCGCGACCCTGAGCGCACAGCTGATGATGTACGCCAACACGATGATGGGAAGACCTGCGGCCGCCATGGTGTCGGCCAGGGCCGTGCCGATACCCGTGGCGGAGATGACCTTTCCGAAGAACGCGCCTGCGCCGACCACCAAGAGCAGCATGCCCACCGGACGGAGCGACTCTCCGGTCAGCTTGCTGAGTTCCTGGACCGTGGACCCGCGTCGAATGCCCAGCACGTAGAACGCGATCAGGACTGCGATGAGCAGCGCGACGGCCGGGGTGCCGAAGAACGTCAGTACTTCGAGTAGGTTGCCCGGATCGAGCAGGATGCTGCCGAACGTGGCACCGAGGATCAAGACCAGAGGAACGGCGATAATCGCACCGATGGTTCCCACCGACGGCGGCGTCGTGATCACCGGACGCTTCGTTGCTACCGTGCCGGCGCCACCGCCATCTGCGGTCGTGTCGTCTCCGTCGTTGATGAAGTCCTCGGGAACGTCGACGATTATTCGCTTGCCGATCCAATTACCCCACACCAGGCCCGCGGCGATGAAACCGGGAATGCCGCAGATGAACCCGAACAGGATGAGCCATCCCAAGTTCACTTCGAGCAAGCCGCCGAGGGCAACCGGCCCGGGATGCGGCGGTAGGAATGCGTGCGTCATGGACAGACCTGCCAGCATCGGCAGCGCGTAGAGGACCAGCGACTTTCCGCCCTGGCGTGCCGCCACGTAGACCAGCGGAGCCAGCACGAAAATGCCGATGTCGAAGAACACCGGAATGCCGAAGATCAAGCCCAACAGGCCCATTGCTATGGGTGCACCGCGTTCTCCGAACACCCCCAGGAGCTTTGCGGTCAATGCCTGTGCCCCACCCGACTTTTCGAGGATCGCGCCGAGCACGGTACCCAGTCCGATGATGACCGCGATGTGTCCGAGGATTCCACCGAAGCCGGTTTCGAGCAATGACTCGTTGCTCTTGATCGCGGTGCCGACTATCTCGTTGACGGGCAGACCAGCAGCGAGGGCCAGCCCGAGACCGACGATGAGGAGAGCGATGAACGGTTCGAGCTTGACCTTGATGATGACTACCAGTAGCACGGCAATTGCGATGCCGCACAGTACGAGTAGACCTGGTGTGGAGGTTCTGAGCCAGTCGACCACAGAATTCATGACGAGCCTTCCTTGATGTCTGCGCTGATAGCTGCCACGAACGCTTGGGCTCGAGCAGTGATGTCGTCCCACTGGGCATCGGCGACCGATGCCGGTGGAACCACATCGGTGCCTGCGGTCACGGCCACGGCACCGGCCGCGAGGAACTGGGCGGCATTGCCTGCGTTCACGCCGCCGGACGGAACGAGTTGGACGTCCGGAAATGGACCGAGCAGATCCTTGAAATACGCCGGCCCGACAGTCCGTGCTGGAAAGACTTTGACCATGTCCGCCCCGAGATCGAGGGCGGTCATCACCTCGGATGGAGTGAGAGCGCCCATCATCAGCGGGATCCCTGCGTCCGTGACTACCGCGGCGACCTCGGGTCGTAGCCCGGGCGTGACGACGAACCGCGCGCCGGCGTCGACCGCAGTCCGCGCTTGATCGGCGGTCAGTACGGTACCGGCCCCCACGACGGCGCCAGCATCGGACGCGGCTCGGATCAATTCGAGAACTCCCGGTGTGGTGAAGGTCAGCTCGAGTGCGCGAATTCCCCCGCGCGCGAGCGCATCTGCCAGCGCCGCGGGATCGGAGATGCGCGGGGCACGGACCACCGACAGTGCGCGGTCCTCGAGAATTGCCGACAATGCGTTCATGACGTCTGCTTTCGGGTCGCGTCCATGCGCAGGGCGTGGCCTGCCAGTGAGTGGGTGGAGCTTCGATCGTCGATGGCGAAAGCGCCGTTCACCATGACGTGGCTGATTCCCTCGGCTTGTTGTTTCGGGTTCTCGAAGGTGGCGGTATCTCGCACGGTCGCCGGGTCGAACAGGACGAGATCGGCTGCATGGCCTTCGGCAATCGTGCCGCGTCCGCGCAGCCGTAGCCGAGCAGCCGGGCGTCCGGTCAAGTGATTGATGCAGTCCTCCAGCGAAAGAAGTTGCTCGTCGCGTACGTAGTGTCCGAGGTAGCGAGGGAAGGTGCCCCAGGCCCGAGGGTGCGGTTTCTCGCCCACCAGAATCGCGTCGCTGCCACCCATGTGGTGCGGATGCGCCATGATCTCGCGCACGTTCTCCTCGTGCCCGACGTGCTGCAGAATGGTGGTGGCCAGCGCATCGCGGCGAAGGAAGTCGAAGAACACGTTCACCGGGGAGCGTCCTTCGTCGGACGCGATGTCGGACATCGTGCGGCCGACGTATCGATCGAGTTCGGGATTGGCCACACCACTGAGTTGGATGGTGTCCCACTCGACCGTGACTCCATGGCAACCGTCGGACCCGTTCACGTCGACATCCCGCTCGATGCGCCGTCGCATGTCCGGATCGTCGAGCCGTTCCAGGGCTCGGTCCGGGCCACCGGACATTGCCCAGCTCGGCAGTAGCGCAGACAGTGTGGTGGCTCCAGGCAGGTACGGGTATGTGTCGAGGGTGACGTCGCATCCGTCGGCGATTGCGGAGTCGACGCGATCGAGGAACTCACGTGCTCTTCCACGATTGACTCCGAAGTTCATCGTGGCGTGCGTCAGATGCAGCGCGCACCCCGTATCCCGGGAGAGATCGAGCATTTCCTGGTAAGCGTCGAGGGCTCCGGCACCGTACGACCGGGTATGTGGCGCATAGAACCCACCGAACTCGGCGACGACCTCGCACAGTGCGCGTAATTCGCTTGTGTCCGCATACATTCCGGGCGTGTAGGTCAAACCGCTCGACATCCCGACAGCGCCCTCCTGCAGGCCCTGCGCCAACAATTCCTGCATGTGGGCGATCTCGGACGGCGTCGCCGGTCGCTGGTCCGCACCCACCGCGAGGTAGCGCAAGGTGCCTTGAGGGACGAGATACGCAGCGTTCGGGGTGATGCCCTGGTCCAGTCGCGCGAGGTACTCCGAGACCGACCGCCACGAGAAGTCGAGGTCGACGGGATTGCCGTTCCATCCGGCGATCTGACGTCGCACCACGTCGAGTGTGGCGTCGTCGATCGGGGCGTAGGCGATGCCGTCCTGCCCGATGACCTCGGTTGTGACGCCCTGACTGATCTTCGGGAAATGATCGGGGTCGGTCAGCAGTCGAAGGTCGGAATGGGCGTGCATATCGATGAACCCGGGGGAGAGGACCTGACCGGGCGAGGCGTCGACGATTCTGTCGGCCCCGGGCACAGCTCCGGGCTCGACGATCGACGTGATGACACCGTCGCGCACGAGGACGTCGCGCCGCAATCGTGGCGATCCGGTGCCGTCGATGACGTCGGCACCTCGAAAGAGAGTACTGGGCATAGGATTTCGGCTCTCTAGAAGAATGTGTGAACGAAATCGACCACTCGTGGATCGTCGCTGTCCGCGTCGTCGATCACGGGAACGAGACGCCATTTGTCGAATGCGGTGCAGGGATGTGACAGACCCAGTCGAACCACCGACCCCACCGGCAGTGCCGCCGCGTCTTCTGCCGGTAGTCGTAGGAACGCATGTTGGTCGTTCAGAGCGGTCACCTCGGCTCCTGGGTCGAGCAGTTCGTTCCCTCTGATGTGTTGCGGTACGGGCATTCCCTCGTCGAAGGGGAAGTCCCTTTTACCGGCGTCGAGCAATGCGAGACCTGGCTCGGGGCGGGAGACGGCGCGCGCCCATCCGTGCATCGCCGACGTCAGTGGCGCGTCGGTGCGGGCGGGAGTGAGCGGAGAAATCTGCGAGTAGAAGCCGTCGTCGTGCACCACGTAGGCACCCGAGCGAAGCACCACGTCGGTGCGTACGCCATCTTCCGTGGTGAGCGAATGCAGTCGCTCGACAACGAGATCTTGATAGGCACTGCCGCCCGCGGTCACCACCGCGTGCTCGCCGTACAGCCCCTCGGCGTCGAGTGCGCGATGGAGATCTGCGACCTGGTCGAGATACGTTCGGACTGCCTCGAGGCCGTTCTCGGAGCGGTCGTGGCTCAGTACTCCCTCGTAACCGCCGACGCCGGCCAAGGTCAGGCGTGACGACGCCGCGATCGCACGGGCAACGGACGCTGCTTCCTCGATCGTGCGTGCGCCGGTTCGGCCGTGTGGGCCACCGAGTTCGACGATCACCGGAATGGGGCGCTGCCCCTGTGTCGCCAGAATGCGGTCCATCTCGTGCACCGTCGCGACACTGTCTGCCCAGCAGTAGAACTCGAACGTGGGATGTGCATCCAGTTCGGCGGCAACCCACGTCAACGCGACGGGGTCGATCTCGGCGTTGGCGAGGACGATGCGTCCGACCCCGAATGCGCGTGCCACCTGAACTTGCCACCCGGTCGCGAGGGTGATCGCCCAGCTTCCGGCATCGAGCTGCTGTTTCCACAGTTGAGGGGCCATCGACGTCTTGCCGTGGGGCGCGAGCAGCACTCCCGCGCGTGCCGTCCAGTCGGCCATGACCGAGACGTTCGACGCCATACGCGCACGATCGAGGGTGAGCACCGGGGTCGTGAATTCGGAAAGCCGGGGAGCCGTGGCGAGAAAACTTTCGACGGTAAGGCCCCACGACCGCGGGGGAAGCGATTTGTGCTCGGGCCCGAGGGTTCGTCGACTCAGTTCCTCGACGGCATCCGTGTCGATCACGTTCGGTCCTCCTGTTGAAAGATTTCGTTGCGTTGCGCATTGTGCAATGTTGGTTGCGCAATATGTTTATGCTTTGTAGTCTGCAACGACATGCAGCGTTCCCGCAAGACTTCGAGGAGATCGACGTGAAAACACCCCGAGTGGTGTGTGTAGGTGAAGGCCTCGTCGTTCTCGTTGCCGAAGCGGGTCCGCTGGAGAGCTCGGAAACGTTTCATCGCACGTCCGGCGGTGCCGAAGCGAACGTCGCCAGGGTGTTCGGGCAGTTGGGCGTCGACGCTGCGTGGGTCTCTCGGGTGGGCAACGACGGCTTCGGCCGGTACCTGGTCCGGCAATTGGCGGAAGCGGGCGTCGATACCTCGGGTGTGGCGATCGACGACGAGCGCCCCACCGGTATGTACATCAAAGAGCGCGGCTCGGGTTCCGGTGACCGATACGACCTCGCGTCCGGAGACAGCGCGATGACCTATTTTCGGGCCGGGTCGGCCGCGAGCGCGCTGTCGCCCAGCGACATCGGCGAGGAGGCTTCGGCGCTGGTGTCCCGAGCCGACCTGATTCATTTCACGGGAATCACAGTGGCCATCTCGGACAGTGCGGCCGAACTGACCAGAGCACTGATGGACCGATCCACCACCGTGAGCTTCGACTTGAACTATCGGCCGGCGCTGTGGAAGTCGCGATCGGGCACCGCCGCGGACGTACTCGGCGAGCATGTCCGCGGAAGCGATGTGGTCTCGATGGGATCCGACGAAGCTGCGCTGGTGTTCGGGACGTCGGATCCGGCCGAGTTGCGTCGGATGTTCCCGCAACCGCAGCACTTGGTGATCAAGAACGACGCGCACACAGTGACGGCGTTCGAGGGCGCAGCTCGAGTCGATGTACCGGCTTTGAAACTCGATGTCGTCGAAAAGATCGGTGCGGGAGATGCTTTCGCGGGTGGCTACTTGACGGCATTGCTGCTCGGAAGGAGTGCTGTCGAGCGTGTTCGGTTCGGTCACCTGTGTGCGGCGGGTGCGCTCACCGGGCACGGCGATATCGCGTCTGTACTGCCTCTCGACGTATTGATCCGACTGGCCGAACTCGACGATGCCGAATGGGCGACACTGGACTACGCGGCCACTGCCGCCCGTTGTTCGGAGGTGTCGCAGTGAGTCAAAGCCTCTCGCGGGCGCTGACGATCCTCGGCTTGCTCGGTGACGGATCGAAATCGCTGGACGAGCTGGCGACGGTTCTCGACGTGCACAAGACCACCGTGCTGCGGCTGCTTCGCACCATGGAGAGCGACCGATTCGTTCAGCACGATGCCGATCACCGGTATCAACTCGGATCGAGACTCTTCGAGTTGGCCAACCACGCACTGGAACAGCGCGACATACGGAGCGTCGCCCGGCCACACCTGGCGGAACTCAACACGATCACCGGTCAGACCATCCACTTGGCGACGTACGAAGCGGGTGAGGTGATCTACATCGACAAATTCGACGCCAAACAGAGCGTGCGGATGTATTCGCGGGTCGGCAAGCCTGCGCCGTTGCACTGCACAGCCGTCGGGAAGATCTTGATCGCTGCACGCCCACGGGCGGAGCGTGAGCAGATTGCGCAGCGCATCACCTACACGCCGTTCACCGAACGAACCATCGCAACGGCGGAGCAATATCTGCGTGAGCTGGACCTCGTCCTGTCGCAAGGATTTGCCGAGGACCGCGAGGAGCACGA